>CAYWNN010000044.1:0-5778 GCA_964459685.1 uncultured Coriobacteriaceae bacterium | reverse complement strand
CTTTTGCCGTTGGCCGACGGCCTTGTGGTGTGCGTATCATAAGCCCTTGTTGCATGAGATAGGGCTCATATACATCTTCTAAGGTGTCAGGATCCTCCCCCACCGCTGCAGCAATGGTAGTAAGACCAACCGGCTTGCCACGGAAGGTTTGCGTGAGCGCGCAGATAATACGCTTATCCATCCAGTCCAAACCAAGTTCATCAATTTCAAAAAAGGATAGAGCCTCTGCTGCCACAGCTTCACGAATGGTGCCATCTGCCTTTACCTGAGCATAGTCGCGCACGCGCTTCAACAGGCGGTTAGCAAGGCGAGGCGTACCACGCGAGCGCCGCGCTATTTCTCGCGCACCCCCATCCTGTATGGCAACACCAAGAATGCCAGCTGAGCGCTTTACGATGTCCACGAGCTCGTCACAGCTGTAATAATCGAGTCGATAGCTAATACCAAAGCGGTCGCGCAAGGGACCGCTTAGAAGTCCGGTGCGTGTGGTGGCACCAATAAGTGTGAAGCGCGGAATATCAAGGCGTACTGAGCGCGCTGCAGGACCCTTCCCAATAACGATGTCGAGGGCAAAGTCCTCCATAGCCGGATATAAAATCTCTTCTACCGTACGGTTGAGACGGTGAATCTCATCGATAAAGAGTACGTCGCCTTCCTGCAGGTTGGTAAGCATCGCTGCAAGATCACCTTGGCGCTCTATAGCAGGTCCGCTGGTGGTTTTAAGTGTCGATCCCATCTCGTTTGCAACGACACCAGCCAAGGTTGTTTTGCCAAGACCAGGGGGACCAGAAAAAATAACATGGTCGAGTGGCTCGTTGCGCTCGCGTGCAGCCTCTATAAGCACGCGCAAATTGTCGCGTATGCGCTCTTGCCCACAGTATTCAGCAAGTGACTGAGGGCGCAGGCTGCGGTCTTGGTCGAGATCGTCTGCCGTAAGCTCGCCTGTTACTGCACGCGACTTTTGTTGCTCGGAAGGTGTTGAAACGCTGGCGAAGAGGTTCTCAGATGGATCGACCTCCCACATTAGCGACCACCTCCAAGCTTTTTGAGTGCTTCTGACAAAGCATCTTCAACGCGGCTCACATCGTGCAGCCCCTCTAAGGCAAGCTCTGCTTCTTCGCTGGTAAATCCCATCGAAAGCAGGGCATCATGGGCTTGGTTCAGCACGCTTTGCAATGCATCTGTGTGAGATCTTACATCTTCAGTCTCAAGCGTGCTGAGAGCCGCAAGCTCAGAACTCCCTGAAAATACGTTCTGTAGCTCCAACACTAAGCGACCTGCCATTTTACGTCCTACTCCTGGAACGCTTTGCATGCCTTTGGTATCCCCTGCAAGCGAGAGCGCGGCAAGTTCCTGTGCCGAAAAGGTTGAAAGCACCGACAGGGCAAGCTTGGGTCCCACACCAGAAATGGAGCAGAGCGTATCGAAAAGCGTCCGTTCTTCTTGTTTAGAAAAGCCATACAAGGATGGAAGCCCGTCGCGCACAATCATGCGTACGTACAAAGTGGCTGCACTGTTAAGAGCAGGGAGAGCTGCAGCCGTTGAAGACGATATGCCCATCTCGTAACCTACACCAGCTGCCTCTATAACAACGTGAGACATGCTTGCTTCTATAAGGGTTCCGCTCAGCTGTACGATCATTTCAAGCAAGCCTCCATTTGTTAGCTGCGAGCCTTCTGTTGCATGTTCTGCTCATAATCTTTTGCAAGTTGAAGCGTTCTTGACAGGTGAGCATGACACACGGCTACTGCAAGAGCATCTGCCGCATGATCGGGTTTAGGCTCATGGTCGAGTGCGAGAAGTTCACGAACCATATACATGACCTGTTGCTTTTCTGCCGCACCAGTGCCGGTAACTGCCTGTTTAATTTGCTTAGGTGTGTACTCTCCTACCTCAAGACCACAGGATGAGCCTGCCACAAGAGCAGCACCTCGGGCATGTGCGGTCCATATGGCAGAGCGGGTGTTGCGCCCAAAGAAGATTTCTTCGATCGCCATGCATTCAGGGTGGTAGCGCTCAACCACTTGACATAACTCACGAAAAATAGCGCCAAGACGCTCGTTGATGGGCTCTTTGGCTTCTGTTGCTATACAGCCATAGGCACGTGGACGACAGAGCCCGCTGCGCTCTTCAACAACACCCCAACCCGTATGCGCAAGACCAGGATCTATCCCGAGGATAATCACAAGCCCCTCCTATCAGAACATGTGTTCTCTAAAACATACCACAGCAGAGCCTTATGCACGTGACGGGTTTTTAATTGCGAGAGAATAATCCAAAGTCATACAGATCGTCTGTATCGCTGAATCCCCCAATACCTAACTCTCGCAAGAGAGATACCAAGTCACCCATATTGTGGGCTGCTAAAGGATGTATGTTTCGAACGCCGCGCTCCATAAGCAAGACCTCAGGCTCATTCAAGGCAGCCTGCTCCTGCGCTAAATCTTCTTTGTCGTGCATGCTGTCCTGCCAGGCGTGAGTAAGGGGCCACTCGCATTCCGCAAGAGTTCTATCACTGAGTGCAGGATAGCTTGGCACGGCGCGGCGCCATAGCTCTGTTTTTTGTACGCGATCAATTATCGTTTCAACGAGCTTTGGCTGATACTGCTCTTCGCTAATGGTGGTAAGCCCCATCCTTCTCTCAATATAGAGCAGCAAGATGGCATCGATGCGACTGAGCTGAAACGCAGGACCTCCTGTATCCATGCCATAAGAAATAATGTTGGGAAGTTTTATGCGCTGTAAGGCTCGTCTGGGAATAACGGGAGAGATTGCCGTGCGATGCCTACCTAAAAGCTCAATATCCGTTCGGTATACATCACCAAAAGGCACATAAACAGCGTGTATTTGCTCGTTATACGGCTCTAGTGCAAGACCCGTTTTATCAGCAGCTCCCATCGCAAGCCAGCCGTCTTGCCAAGCTCTGCTATATGCAATAAGTTCTGCCACCCGCGCCTTGCTAATAGGTGATGAAGCGGTGGGCATAGCTGCAGGTATAAGCTCGCGAATATCTGTTGCATCAATACGAAGGTTGCGTACAAGAATTTCGCAGTCCTGCTTTGAGGCATCGTCTTCAGGAGCAAGGATGGCGCGTACTCGAGTGGGGCCAAGTGCATCAACCAAAAGTGCCGCAAGTGTACTTGTTTGCATATCACCTGTGAGAACACACCAAGCACCCGCTGCATGTTCTTTTGCAACCAAATCGCGTACCGCCAGCTGCAGGGTACTCCACATATGAGGAATACGCTGATAAGACGGAGCAACAACTTGGGTTTCCAGAGGTCCTTCGAACAAAGGATCTATATCGCAGCACACCAGCGCCTCTTCAAAGGACGGTGCAACACATGCCAGCTCGCCCCATGGGGTCATGACAAAGCTCCCACCCGAGAAAACCTGGTCTCCATATCCACCGATACTTCCTACCGCAACAAACCATGCATTTGCCTCGGAAGCTTCTTGACGAAAAACACCATCAGCTACCGCAGGAGCAAGCGTTGTTGCTTCATCGTTGGTATTACTTGAGAGCGTCGATATGTACACAATGACATCAACTGAGGTGTCTCCCTGGCAAAAGGCCTCAAGCGATTCTGGCTCAACCGCCACGCCAAAATCTATGTCGTTGGCAGAAAACACCATAGGAGCGTCTTCAATTTCCATATGTGTGGTAAGCGCTGCCTGAATTGCTTCTGCCTGCAAAGGATATGCTGCGCCGTCTTTAATAAGCACGACTTCTGTACCTGCAAAGCCAGACATATTAAGCGAAACGGGAACGAGAGCCGCAATGGGGAGCCGTTCAACCAGCTCTGCCAGCGCATGCGTGAGGTCTACCAAAAAACCTTCAGAAGCTATAAGCCCTCCGATATGTGGTCCCGTAAGCACCGTAAAGGGGAAAATTGCCAGCTCTGCCCCCTGCGAGGCAGCAAGTGTTGCTTGATCGCACATACGGTCTACCACAGAGGGGAAATCTCCAACAGCGGAGTCTATTTGCAAAATGGCAATTTTCATACCTATCCTTCTCGATGGTGTTAGAAGCGCGTAATGTGGCCTTCCGAGCCTAAAAGCTCACGTAACTCAGCGTGAAGCACAGAATTTGAAGCATCAACTTTGTTGGGCAGCTCCATACACATCATGTCCCCTGTTGATTGCTCGATGCGTAGCTCGATACGGTCGTGCCCTTTATAGCGAACAAAGACCGCCGACAGTTCCTCCAAAAATGGTCGTGTAAAGAGCCTGCTCGACATGAGCACCTCTAATACCTGCTGTGGCTGCACTTCAACATTGAGCTCAATAGGCTCTATCTTACTTACCATCAGCTGGGTACCCCGGTCATCGCGCTCAAGTTTGCCAAGCATACGTACGCACACTTCGTTCGCCATACCACTTTGCTGCTCGTCCTGACCCATAAGCAAGGCACGATATTTTTTGTATGCCCTGGGGAACACAACACAGGAGAGCTCTCCCTCTAAGTCCTCAAGGGTAACGATGGCCATAAAGTCGCCTTTTTTGGTGGTCTTCTGCTGAAGGTTTGACACCATGCCTGCAACCCATATAGATGTGCCATCGGCAACCTTGTAGCCAGTGGCTCCATCTCCTGTATAGCTGTCGGTTTGCTCAGCTGAGGCGAAGAGATCCATAAGCGTGTAATCGCGCGCCGCCTCGAGGGCAGGCTCATAAGGACGCAAAGGATGGTCGGATACATAGATGCCCAGTACCTCGCGTTCTTGGGCAAGCTTAATGTTGTTGTCCCATTCAACGCCGTCGGGTTCTGGAACAGACATCTCAAAACCCGAACCCTCAACACTGCCAAACATATCAAAGAGCGACGACTGTCCTTGTGCCCTATTTTTTTGTTGGCGCACGGCAGCATCGATGATGTTTTCTGGATTGTCTTTGGCAACAAAGCTCATAAGCTGCATGCGCGTGTAGCCGGTAGAGTCAAAGGCTCCTGCCTTAATGAAGGCTTCCACAACACGGCGATTTGTCGCACTCGCATCCACGCGATTGCAAAAATCGTGCAAGTTCTTAAAGGGTCCGTTTTGTTCGCGCTCAGCAATGATGACATCAGCCACACCTTCACCAACACCTCGTATGCCGGCAAAGCCAAAGCGAATTCCTTCTGGAACTGCAGTAAAGTCACGTCCCGATTCGTTTACGTCGGGGGGCAAGATGTCGATGCCTTCATGGCGGCATGAGCTAATGTAATGAACGATTTTGTCTGTTTTGCCCATATAGCTCGTAAGTACTGCTGCCATGTACTCACGCGGATAGTGGGCCTTAAGCCACGCAGTTTGCATGACGAGGATGGCATAGCCCGCAGAGTGACTTTTGTTAAATGCATAGGAAGCAAATTCGAGCACGTCATCCCAAATTCGCTGGGCAATCCCGCGGTCGTAACCATTGCGCTCAGCACCGTTCATCCAGTGCTCGTAGGTAGTTTCTTCGCGACCGTCTTCCCAGTTATATACGACATCCGTGAGGAGCTTAATCTTCTTTTTGGCAACAGGTTTGCGAATACGAGAGTCTGCTTCTCCTGCAGAGAAGCCACTCATCTTCATAGAAATTTGCATAACCTGCTCTTGATAAACAATCGTTCCGTAGGTCTCAGAGAGAAGGTCGGCTAGGCGCTCATCATAGTATTCAACCTGCTTGCGCCCATTCATCCTGTCGATATAGTCGGCAACCATACCCGCACCTAAAGGACCAGGACGATAGAGAGCGATCAAAGCAACTACCTGCGAATACATCTTTGGACGCATGTTCTGGATGGTAGCGGTCATG
>CAYWNN010000043.1:2040-5820 GCA_964459685.1 uncultured Coriobacteriaceae bacterium | reverse complement strand
TTCGTTCTGCTTTGCGTTTTGGAAGTTGCAGGGTCTTTCATCTTGCTTGCAACTATTAATTGGAAGCTTTCGGTGGTGCTGGCTTTTGTTGCCTGCGTGCTGATGGCTTACAATCTGCGCGCCAACTTACGCATGCGCGAAATCTACCGTGAAAATCGCATCAAAATTAGCGATGTGAACATCCAGCTTGAAGACTCTCTTGCAGGGGCTCGTGTGGTGAAAAGCTTCGCAAACGAGGCGGTGGAAAGCGCTCGTTTTGCTGATGCAAACGCAGCCTATCTCAAAGCAAAAGAAGAGATGTATCACACAATGGGGCGCTACAGTGCAACAACGTCAGCCTTTATGGGAGCGCTCTATACCATCGTTGCGGTGCTGGGTGGCTACCTTGTTGCTATGGGCGATATGCAGGCAGCAGATCTTGCGACCTATGCACTCTACATCACGATATTTACTACACCCATTGAGAATCTGTTGAACTTTACCGAAACCCTGCAAAAAGCTGCAGCAGGATTTAAGCGACTCACCGAAGTGCTTAACACAAGACCCGACATCGAAGATGCGCCAGACGCTAAGCCGCTTCAGCTGCGTGAGGGGGAGGTGCACTACAAGCACGTTCGTTTTGCCTATCCTACCAACCCCGACGTAAAAGTGTTGTCGGACTTTGATCTTAAGCTCGCCCCAGGAAAAACCATTGCCTTAGTAGGTCCCTCGGGTGGCGGAAAAACTACTGCCTGTTCACTTTTGCCGCGCTTCTACGATGTCCTGTCAGGCTCAATTGAGATTGACGGACAAGACATCCGAAATGTTACCCAGCAGTCCTTGCGTCAAGCTATTGGTATGGTGCAGCAAGATGTATACCTCTTTGGCAGTACGATTTTCGAGAACATTGCCTATGGAAGGCCAGGCGCAAGCTCTGCCGATGTTATCGCCGCAGCGAAAGCAGCCAATATCCACGACTTCATCATGAGCCTGCCTCAAGCTTATGACACCGTGGTAGCAGAACGTGGAAGCTCTCTTTCCGGAGGTCAGCGTCAGCGCATAGCTATTGCCCGCGTGTTTTTAAAGAACCCCAAAATTCTTATTCTCGATGAGGCAACCTCTGCCTTAGATAACGAGAGCGAGCAGGCAGTGCAGGCATCACTCGAGGCGCTTGCCAAGGGGCGTACCACCATAATCATTGCCCACCGGCTTTCCACCATTCGCAATGCCGATGAGATCGCTGCGGTAGAGAATGGTCGTATTGTAGAGCGAGGGACACACGCAGAGCTTTTAGCTCAAAATGGAACCTATGCACGCTACTACCGTATGCAGTTTGGCAGCGAGGAGTCCTAAATCATGAGGGGTCGCACACAGCGACGACTACGTCCCAACCAACAGCAGCTATCCGAAGATCAGGTAGAGGATCTTTTCTCTACGCTCGACGAAACAGGCCACATCGCCGAAGACGGTCGTATTGCATCTACGGTTGACCCCCTTAATCCGGATACAAGCCCAGCAGGCATCAATGAAAAACGCATCAATCGTCGTGCCATGTTGGTAGTGATTGTTGCGGCAGTACTCATTGTTGGCGCACAGGTAGCCTTCTCGGTTTTTCGCCGTGTATCCGCAGATAGTTTGGCTGATAGCGTAACGGTTGAAACGGTGAGCACCGCCCTGCGTCTTGGTGTGGAGTGGGGGGATGGCTTTACCCAATTTCCCGAAGACTACGTGGTAGAAGAAGCGGATGAAGGAACAGGTCGCATTGAGGTAACGGTTACGAATACACAGTCCTCCGATATGTTGACCTGCTTTGCCTCCTCACAAATCCAAGCCGCTGCCCTTTCGATAAATGCCCTGCTTAACCCCAATATTTATCGCGTTGTGTATCACGTAAATGTGTATGTTGATACTAACGGCAACATCCAATCCGAAAGTGCTCTTGGTCTGCCTTCTGCCGAAGGAGAGCTTACAAGCTTCATTACCTTCATCTGGACAAAAGAGACAAGCGATAGCGGAACATCTCTTTCGTGTACCGTGAGTGGCATGGATGAAGAAATGGCAGAAGAGCTGCGCCTGCAACTAGGAAGCTCCTCATCAGCCACAGAGGAAGACGAGGAGCCCCAAGAAACAGCAAGCACATCTTAAGTCGCAGGACGTGTCGTATGGCTGAGTGCGCTGCATATTATGAGCCGCGCGCTACCCATTAAGCACTGCACGCTATGTGTTAAGTAGGGCGCTTACCTCACCAAGCTCGCTTTCGAAAGACACACCGCGCATTTCATAGTCGGGCTGCTCACAGGTTATACGCATGCAGTTGCTGACAAAACGGTTGGCGAACTCAACAGAGGCATACAGGTTTTTCCCACACATAATGGCTGCAAGCACTGAGCTGGCGTACAGGTCGCCCGTGCCGTGCAGCATATAGGGCAAAAGTTCACTTTGGGTCGCCTCGACAGCACCATCCTTACAACGAATGTAGTTGCGGATAACTCCGTCGCCACGCACAATGCCCTTTAATACGACATTTCTTGCACCCATTTCAATCAAGGCATCGAGCATCTTAACAACGTAGTCGTCAGAGACATCCTGGCCCTCATAGTCGATGCCCGTAAGAATAGAGGCTTCGGTAAGGTTGGGAAGGACAACATCTGCACCATCAACGAGCGCGCCCATTGCCCGGCAGAGCTCTTCGGTATAGGTGGCATACATCGAGCCGTTGTCTCCCATAACAGGGTCGACAATACGCAATGCATCCTCGTGCTCTTGGTAGAGACGCTGAATACAAGCTACCTGCTCTGCTGCGCCAAGAAAACCAGAATATACGGCATCGAGCGCGATGCCTTCCTGAACCCAGGCATCGAGATAGTCATTCAAGATATCTGTGGTGTCATGCATGTAAAACACGGGGTATTTTGTGTGCGCAGAAAAAAGTGAGGTAGGCACCGGGCACACATCACAGCCTGCGGCAGATAGCACGGGGATGGCTACGCCCAACGAACATTTTCCGTAGCCGCACAAATCATGGACAGCTCCCACGCGGGGGATATAGGCGCCTTGCCGCTTGTACAGATACACATTTTCAGCATTACTCATTACAAAATCTCCTTTGCATGGACTGATGGACCAATGCTTCAGCAGAGAATAGTACCCCATATAGACCTTTGTGTAGGAGGGGATAAACGAGAAGGTATTTATGTAGAACGGGGCGTCTGAGAGGGATCGATGCCATCCTCAAGCAAATCTTGACGCACTTCTTCTGCTAAAACGTCGTAGCGCTTACCCAGTGCCTCGGCGAATAGGAAGGATTCGACGTAAGGGAGTTGGCGCTCACCCATTTCAATTTTGGCAATATCGGACTGTGAGCGACCCACACGTCTGCCAAGCTCAGCTTGGGACAAGCCCGCTTGCTCGCGACAGAGGCGGATTCTCCGACCAACAATCTTGTTTGAGGCAATGTTCATGTGCGAAACGCTACGATGTGAGAAGCGAATATTCCAAAACGGAATAGCTTATATAGGAGTACATGAGGCACACATGTCCTGCTAAGGAGAAGGTATGTTCGGTGAAGCAACACGCCTGAGAGCACAGGAGTGGCTGGACGAACTGTACGCCTGCGCAAACAACACAGAGGAGCGCGAGCGTTATTTTGGGGCCCTGTCTATGCTGGAAACATTAGGAATTCGCTGGACACGCAATGCAGAAGGATTTCATACGCTCACGTGTGCTCCCCAAGACACACAACAAGACACATAACAAGAAGTTATCTAATGGAACTTGGGCGTTCCTAAGCACTTTCAAGGT
>CAYWNN010000043.1:0-1940 GCA_964459685.1 uncultured Coriobacteriaceae bacterium | reverse complement strand
CACATAACAAGAAGTTATCTAATGGAACTTGGGCGTTCCTAAGCACTTTCAAGGTGTTCGGTGTTTAATAGAAGGTAAGGCCCTTGGCGCGCTACACCTGTGGCGCGTTTATACTTACATGAGCACAATGGTGAGGAGATACTCCATGACTGAAACGCCGTCCATTGGGATACCATCTGCCAAGACGCCACTCGTCGGCATTATTATGGGCTCTACATCGGATATGCCTGTCATGCAGGCATGTACCGAACAGCTCGACGAGTTTCAGGTTCCTTATGAGCTTATTATTGCCTCTGCCCACCGAAGCCCCGCGAAAGTACACGAATGGGCAGAGTCTGCTGCAGACCGCGGGCTTAAAGTCATTATTGCCGCGGCAGGAAAAGCGGCTCACTTGGGCGGCGTTGTTGCGGCGTACACCCCGCTTCCCGTCGTGGGTGTCCCCATGAAAACAAGCGATTTAGGTGGTATGGATTCGCTGCTTTCCATGGTGCAAATGCCATCGGGGGTACCGGTAGCCTGCGTGGCAATCAATGGCGCAAAAAATGCCGCCATTTACGCAACACAAATACTTGGGGCAACAATGCCTGAATATCGTGTGTGTATTGAGTCCTTCAAACGAGAGATGTCACAGGGATAGACCTAATGTCTCGTATAAAAAGGCAACCACGACATATGCAGGCTCCCAAAAAGCGAAGCCGGCTTTCGTTAGTCCTTATTATTGCGGGTATAGTGATGCTGCTTATCTCGGCAGGCATACTGCTATATTCGCAGTGGCGCTATATTAAACAGGATGAAGTAAACACCGAGCTCGCATCATATGTAACGCTTTCCGACGATGGTCCTCCCGAGGTCGACTGGGATGCCTTAAAAGCTATTAACAGTGAAATTGTTGGCTGGATTTATATTCCGGGGACCGTCATCAATTATCCGGTGTACCAGCACAGCGATAACGACTATTACCTCGACATAAATGCCTATGGTGAGTCGAGCGTTGGCGGTCAGATTTTCTTGGACTATCAAAACACCGCCCCTGGCATGCAGGATTATCAAACCATTCTTTATGGTCATAATCTGCGAAACGGCGCCATGTTTAAGCAGATAGCCGACATGGATAACCAAGAGATGTTCGACTCAATTACTACCATTTGGTATGTAACAGAGGATGCAGTCTACGAGCTCGAGCCGCTTCTGTGCTACTACACCGAAGCAACGAACACCAACGTACGGCGTTTTTCCTTCGATTCAGAAGAGGAATTTCAAGAGTATTTGTTAGAGCTTTTAGCAGACGCCGAAACATCTGCAGAGGACGCAACAACAAAAATAGCCAATGCAAGCAATGTCCTTACACTGGCTACCTGCAACTATATTGAAGGTGAAGGTAGGACTGTTCTTGTGTGCGTGCCCAAAGAATCTTCTTAGTGCACAAACTTGAAAGGATTGTAATGAGAAGGCATATTCCTTGTGCAGCAGGTGCAGACAGCATGGCTGACGATAAGCTGCGGGAAGAGTGCGGGGTCTTTGGCATATGGGCTCCCGGCTACGATGTGGCACGCCTCACCTATTTTGGCTTGCGCGCCCTGCAGCATCGCGGTCAAGACTCTGCAGGCATTGCCGTGGGAGATGGTTCTACCGTTTTAGTCCTTAAGGATTTGGGTCTCGTCAACGAAATATTTACCGAGGCAGACCTGTCTGCTCTATCCGGCAAGGCTGCCATTGGGCATGTGCGCTACGGCACTTCTGGCGCGCGCAGTTGGGAGTCGGCGCAACCTCATATCTCGAGTATCGGCACTACCTTAATCGCGCTTGCCCACAACGGTACCCTGGTGAACTCCGACCAACTGCGTATGGAGTTGGTTAACAGATCCGTGCCCTTCCGCTCAAACACCGACTCTGAAGTTGCGGCAAAGCTCATTGGCTACTTTACCGAGCAAACCAACCAC
>CAYWNN010000042.1:0-5837 GCA_964459685.1 uncultured Coriobacteriaceae bacterium | reverse complement strand
GTGCCTCATGATAGAGCTCTTCAGCCCAGTGTGGACAAATCGGAGCAATCATACAGACAAGGTCATGTGCCACACGCCAACACAAATCTGGGTGATATGCATCCTTGTTTACTTTGGATAGATAGCTACGTGCAGCATTCGTGAGCTCCATAGCTGCGGAAATAGCGGTATTGAACTGCTGGCGATCGTAATCTGCCGTGCATTTAATGCCCATTTGATGCAGTACTCGGTTAAGCTCAAGCTCATCAGAGTTCAATGTTGAAGGATCAAGCTCTCCCCTGCTGCAATTTGCTGTGCTGCCTTCTGGGCTGTCAGTACAGGCAGCATGTGCAAGTTCATACACAGTTGACCATGCGCGCTTTAAGAAACGATTGCAACCTGCAACCGCATGAGGATCCCAATCGAAATCCTTCTCAGGAGGAGCAATAAACAAAATTGTGAGGCGCATGGTATCAGCACCATAGGGTTCAATAACGCTCGAAGGTGCAACAACGTTGCCCTTCGATTTGCTCATGACATCACCATGCTCATCTTTAACCATGCCCTGACATAAGAGATGTTTGAAGGGCTCATCTATGGAAAGCATGTCGCTATCGCGCAAGACCTTTGTCCAGAATCGTGAATAGAGCAGGTGCAGGATTGCATGCTCAATGCCACCAATGTAGTTATCTACCGGCATCCAGCGATCAGCCTTATCCTTTGAAAAGGGCAGCTCTGTGTTGTGTGGATCGCAATAACGCAAGTAATACCAACTAGAACAGGTAAAGGTGTCCATGGTGTCGGTTTCACGGCGGGCAGCTCCTGAGCACTTCGGACAGGTCACCTCATAAAAGTCTGGACTTTCAGCGAGCGTTTCTCCGGCACCAAGGTCAAGGTTTTCAGGAAGCAGTACGGGTAAATCCTCATAAGGAACAGGAACAATGCCGCATTTCTCACAGTGAATAACAGGGATGGGATTGCCCCAATAACGTTGGCGACTAATAAGCCAATCGCGCAGGCGGAAATGAATGGATGTGCGACCAAGACCTTGGGATTCGAGCCATTCAATAATCGCCTTTACCGCAGGTGAATTATGTCCGCCGAGCATACCGGTGAATTGGCCAGACTGGACAAGCCTACCTTCAGCTGCCATCGCCTTATCCCAGTCGACGTTTCTAACAACGGTATTCTTTTGCTCTTTGAGTTCTTCATACAAGGGATCATCTTCGGCAACGATGATGGGTGGTATATCGAGCTGGTATTTACGAGCAAATTCGAAGTCGCGCTGGTCACCGCTTGGAACACCCATAACGGCGCCAGTTCCATACTCCATCAACACATAGTCAGCCACCCATATGGGAACGAGACTGTTATTTACTGGGTTAATAACATAGCGCCCCGTAAACACACCGTGTTTCTCACGCTGAGATCCCTGGCGTTCAACGCTTGAGACCTGCTCAGCCTGCTTCTTGAGCTCAAGGAATTCACGCTCATATTCACTGTTTGCTACGAGCTCTGCAGCAAGAGGGCTCTCTGGAGGCAGCAGGAAAAATGAGACACCAAACAAGGTGTCAGGACGAGTGGTAAAGACCGTAATAGTTTGCTCTGTTGGGCTTCCATCTTTGTCAGCAAGAACAAAGTCTATCTCTGCACCCTCTGAGCGTCCAATCCAGTTTCGCTGCATTTGCTTTACCCGCTCGGGCCAGCCATCAAGTGAATCAATGTCATCGAGGAGCTCTTGTGCATAGTCCGTTATGCGTAAATACCATTGCGAGAGCTCCCGTTTTTCAGGAATAGAAGAACAGCGCCAGCAACGCCCATCAACTACCTGCTCATTTGCAAGGACGGTATTGCAGGATGGACACCAGTTAACAGGGCTCCTGTCACGAAACACCAGCCCTTTTTCCAGCATCTTGAGAAAGGTCCACTGACCCCACTTGTAGTAATCAGGATCGCAGGTTCTCACGAGCCGATCGTAGTCGTAGGCAAAGCCCATACGTCGCATGGTTGCCAAGGCATTGTCCATGTTGGAATAGGTCCACTGAGCAGCCTGGGTATTATTCTTAATAGCAGCATTTTCTGCAGGCAGACCAAAGGCATCAAAACCCATGGGGTGCAACACATCGAAACCGCGCATGTGAGCCTGGCGAGCCATAGCATCACCAATGGAATAGTTGCGCGCGTGACCCATATGTAGATCGCCCGATGGATAGGGAAACATCTCAAGAATGTACTTTTTAGGACGATCGTCGTTTTCTTCCGTACGATAAACGCCGTTCTCACTCCATATGCGCTGCCACTTTTCCTCGATGTGCTGAGGATCATAGGCAGGATAAGAAGCATTGGACGCACAAGTAGCCTGTGCTTCATGAGAACCGGTTACGTCTGAATGAATTTGAGCCATCTACAAACTCCTTTAACAGCAAGGTATCCCCGCTATGATAACAGGGATACCTTGGTCAGTGCGATGCAAGACCACAAAGCTCAATGACTATGACCTAAAATTAACCGATTGTTGGTTGGTATCTTTAAGGACCACGTCATGAGCGCCACCTTCTATGAGAGAGGTTGAGCTCACGAGGGTAATTTTTGCCTTAGAGCGCAATTCAGGCAAAGTTAAGGCTCCACAATTGCACATCGTAGAGCGAATCTTGGTAAGCGTAATGTCTACGTTCTCCTTGAGGGGACCTGCATAGGGTACGTAAGAATCGACACCCTCTTCAAATTTAAGATGGGCAGCGCCTCCCAAATCATAGCGCTGCCAATTGCGCGCCCTGCTTGAGCCCTCTCCCCAGTATTCCTTCATGTAGGAGCCATTGACGTTCACACGCATGGTTGGGCTCTCATCAAAGCGAGCAAAGTAGCGCCCAAGCATGAGGAAGTCGGCACCCATCGCCAAAGCCATGGTCATGTGGTAGTCATACACAATGCCACCATCAGAGCACACGGGAACATAAATGCCCGTCTCTTCGAAGTATTCATCGCGCGCGCGACATACATCAATGATGGCTGATGCCTGTCCTCTGCCAATACCTTTAGTTTCACGGGTGATGCAAATAGAGCCTCCGCCGATACCTACCTTTACAAAATCGGCACCGCAGTCGGCCAAGAAGCGGAAACCATCAGCATCAACAACATTTCCAGCGCCCACACGTACCGAATCACCATAGTTTTCACGAATCCAATCAATGGTGATCTTTTGCCATTCGCTGTAACCCTCAGATGAATCGATACAGAGCACATCTGCTCCCGCATCGATCAGCAAAGGCACGCGCTCAGCATAGTCGCGTGTGTTAATACCAGCTCCAACGAGATAACGCTTACCCGCATCCAAAAGCTCTGAAGGATTCGACTTGTGAGAGTCGTAATCCTTTCGGAAAACCAGATGGAGGAGCTTGTCGTTCTCATCGACAACAGGCAAGGTATTGAGCTTGTGCTCCCATATAATGTCATTTGCAGTTTTAAGGGTGTCATTGGGACCTGCAACAATAAGGCGATCTCGTGGCGTCATAAACTCAGCGACAGGAGTGTTTGGATCGTCTCTTGATGGACGATAGTCGCGGCTGGTAACAATGCCCACCAATTTACCGTGGGCGGTGCCATCTTCGGTAACAGGCATGGTGGAGTGTCCTGTTTTTGCTTTAAGGTCCATAACCTGTTGCATGGTCATAGTTGGCGTTAGGGTGGAATCACTCACCACAAATCCCGCCTTATAATCCTTAACCTCTGCAACCATGGCAGCTTCTGCCTCAGGGCTTTGCGAGCCATAGATAAAGGACAAGCCACCTTCTTTAGCAAGTGCAATGGCGAGTCTAGGTCCCGAAACCGACTGCATGATGGCGGAAACCATAGGAATATTAAGTGTTATCGCTGGATCTTCTCCGCGTCGATAGCGTACAAGGGGTGTTTTAAGCGAGACACGTTCAGGCGTACATTCAGCGGACGAATAGCCAGGTACCAAAAGATACTCTGAAAAGGTATGGGATTCATCTTTAAAAAACGTTGCCATCACTACTCCTTGTCTCGCACAGACCCCTTATTTTTCATAAAACTATACTTCACTCATGCTGAGTATGGTGCGCATTTATACGATTGCTTAATATCTCGTTGAAGCATTTGCACCTAGGCACGCGCTATCCTCGCGGATGGGCTTGGCGCATCGCATCTTTGAGGCGCTCAACGGATAGATGCGTATAAATTTGAGTGGTAGAAAGCGAACTATGCCCTAAGAGCTCTTGAACACTGCGCAGGTCAGCTCCTCCACTTAAAAGCTCAGTTGCAAAGGAATGCCGTGTTGCGTGCGGCGTAACAGATGCATCGAGGCCTGCTTGTGCTGCATGTCGCTTAAAAGCTGTTCTGAGCGCATCGGCGCTCATACGCCTTCCACGAGTTGATAAGAACAATGCCTTGTCTTCTCGGTACTTCACATTGACAAGCTGGGGACGAGCCGTATCTAGATATGTTTTAATCGCTGCAAGCGCAGCATCATATAGAGGAACAATGCGCTCCTTTGAGCCTTTGCCCAGAAGACGCACTTGTTTTGACGCAAACATAATATCTTCGATATTGAGTCGAGAGATTTCAGATATACGCGCCCCTGATGCATAGAGCAGCTCAAAGGACGCCCTATCACGTATGCTCTGAGGGCTTCCGTCATTGCAGCTTTCAATAAGCGATATGAGCTCCTCGTGAGATATGGTATGCGGCAGTCTGCGTTCAATTTTTGGGCTTGTTGTAGCGCGCGCGTTATCCTGCGTTGAGTGGTCCGTGCTTACCAGCCACTTATAGAATCCGCGAACTGCAGAGAGGCGCCTGTTTATAGTACGTGAGGAATAATGCGCCTTGTTTTGCTCGAGAAGCCATGCTCTGAGTGCTCGATGAGATATTGAAAGCGGTGCGTAACCCTCGCGTTCAATCCACGAACAATAGCTCTCGAGGTCACACAAATACGCGCGTACAGTATTTTCAGAGAGATTGCGTACTGTGCGTAGATACTCAATATATTCACCAAGCCACAGGCGAAACTGCGCCTGCTCTCTCAGGCGATCTTCTGTTTGCTCAGGCACTGTTTCGGTATCCATAGCTTCCACTACATTAGGCTTAAAGACTTTTTAGAATATATCCGTGCGGCTTTGGATATAGCTTTGCAAATCGTGAAGGGCACGCTTGCTATATTGAGCGTAGCGCTCACGCTTGCTCAGGCGCTTGCCTTCAAGGGGCGGCACTAAGCCGAAATTAACATGCATGGGCTGAAAATCCTTGGTATTGGGATCTGTTGCATAGGCAACAAGTGAGCCAAAAGCGCCACTCACGGGAAGACTCACGGGCTTAGTACCAATGAGGTCGCAGTAGGTATTGACCGCTGCCAACAAACCAGAAGCTATAGCCTCCATATAGCCCTCAGTACCGCATATCTGGCCTGCAAGGCGCACCGGCAAATTTGGAATGGCAAAGCTCGTATCTAATACATGCGGTGAATCTACATATGAGTTTCTATGCATAACTCCGTAACGGAAGAACTCAGCAGTCTCGAGCCCGCAAATCATACGAAAAACTCGCTGTTGCTCACTCCATGCCAAATTTGTTTGAAAGCCAACTAAATTGTAGGCAGTACCAGCAGTGTTCTCTGGTCGTAGTTGCGCGACTGCCCATGGACGCTTACCAGTGGACGGATCGCATAAGCCAACTGGCTTCATTGCCCCAAAGCGAAGTGCATCTGTGCCACTGCGAGCAACCTCTTCAACAGGTTGGCACGCACAAAAGAGTTCCTTTTGTTTAAAGTCATGATCGATGACACGCCTCGCATGAACCAGTTCATGCCAAAAACGCTCGTAGCTATCCTTATCAAGTGGGCAGTT
>CAYWNN010000041.1:0-5900 GCA_964459685.1 uncultured Coriobacteriaceae bacterium | reverse complement strand
GTCACTTCTGCTTAAAAGAAAATCCCCGCATTCTGTTGCAAGGTTTTGCTCTTGGGGGCCGTATACCGCGTCATCAAAGCTAATACGCACATCAGCGCTGGATGCCGTAGGAACCTTCAGGCGTAGGCCTGGCTGGCGCACCTGCGCCCTTCGTTCAATTTCTTCTACTGAGAGCCCACGACAGCTACCAGGATAGATATAGGTGCCGTCGCTGGTATGAGGGGCACTTGCTACGTGAAGTTCTGCCCGCGTGCAAAAGCAGGGGTAAACAAGGTTGCGTTGCGCGAGCTCTTCGAGCGCCTGGCTATAGTTGGCACCGTCTTCGCGCTGATAGAGGGGCCCTCTATCCCAGGTAAGACCAAGCCATTCTAAATCTTCGAGCATCATCCGTGCTGCTTCTTTCGACTGCGAGCGCGGGTCTAAATCTTCCATCCGTAGCACTACTTCGCCACCCTGAGAGCGGGCAGCAAGCCATGCCATGAGTGCGGCAAATACGTTGCCTAAGTGCATACGACCAGAAGGCGAAGGAGCCAAACGCCCAACAGGTCGACTAGGACACTTCATCTCCAAAGAGTTCATAGTACTGCGCTATCCATAAATCGTTGTAGAAAAGGTCTGCGGCGTTGCTCGAACTAGAGCTCTCATCAGCCCATATTCCGTAGATGTCAGCATAACCTATGCGGTTAATCAAGGGCATGCTTTCACGGATTTCAAGTATGCACTTTTGATAATCCGTTAAAGGAGCGCCTATGAGTTCTAGTACCTGTGCAGCCAAATAGTTAGCACTTGTCGCACTTGTTTGGGTTGGGAGTAGATCTTCTGCCCCTGCAATGTCGTAGTTTGCCCATACCAGATAGCTGCTTTGGTAGATACGCTGCGTATGTTCGAGGGTGTCTCCTTCATCTGCAAAGATACTGTCGTTGTATTGCGTGGCAAAACTGGGTTGATGGTCGCCAAAATATACCAGCACAACGGGTCTATCGAGTTCAGAAAGCGCCTCAACAAGCTCTTCGAGCGCCGCATCACTTTCGTCAATGCGCGCCAAGTAATCATCGAGCCCTGGGTCGTTGGTACCGTCTACGTAGTATGAGGTTACATCTTCCTCAGAGATAAGACTCGAGGGGTATGGCGAGTGATTTTGTATGGTGACGGTGAAGATGAACTGTGGCTCATCGCTCGATGTTAATGAGTCTAAGACGAGGTCAAAGGTTGCCGCATCACTTACATGATCAGCAAACATCTCCGGATTATAGAAGCTTCCAATATCTAAGAAGCTATCAAAGCCGAGCTTGGGATATACCATATCTCGGTTCCAGTTGGCAGCGTTCTCAGGATGGATTGCCGTTGTGGTGTATCCCAGCTCCTTAAATTGGCGTGCAAGGCTAGGGGCATTGGAAAGCGTGTAAGTTACGTAAGGGTAGACCCCTGTTCCAACATAGGCCATAGAGCAGCCCGTTAAAAATTCAAACTCGGTATTACAGGTTCCCCCGCCAAGAACCGATACATAGAGCTCTCCAGCAAGATAAGCCTCATCGAAGGAGCTATACCATTCGGGTCCTTCGTAGCCAGCATGAAGGTTGTCGTAGATGGACAGGTCAGAAAAAGACTCATCCATGATGACAATAACCGAGGGCTGCAGCTCTTCAAACTGCGCGCTTGCCTGGCTATAAGCATCATCTTCTGCGGTGCGCTCGTCGTAGGCAGCAGCATAAGAAGCAATGAGTTCTTCTGCCGTCTCAGTAGAATATCCCTCGGGCTGATCAGGAACAATGTTTTGTACGCCTACGAGAAATGATGTAAGAAAGCCATTGCGGTTGTAGGCATTGACACCGTTCCATCCGCTGAGCGATACCCCAAAGCTTTCGGCAAGGTCAACAGTTATAAGTGCGGCAGCACTGCCCGCCACAATTATCAAGGCTACAAGACAGTTGGCAACTACGCGCAAGGCGCGCGAACGAGGCGCTTTTCTGCGTTTGAGCATGCGCTCAGGCATAAAGGCAAACATAGTGGAGGTGAGCATGGTCAGAGCAATGGCCTGAACGCAGCTACCCGCTAAGTTATAGGTATATGCCGCTCCAACTGCAGCAGCGGTTCCTATTGCAAACACATCTGATGCCAAAAGAGGCTCGCCACGAAACGCTACGACAAAGTATTCAACCAAGCCCGCAAGGAAAAGCAGAACAACGCCTAAGGCAGCGCCTATGCCGTGACGCTGGAATACAAAGTGCATAAAGGTTAAAACGAGCAAACAAACAACGGCTTCTATGAGCATGCCGACAGAATTAGCGCTCGTGAGCTGAGTGTTGGAAGGCAGCTCAACGACAAGCACACAAAGACAGGCACCCAATACCAGCATAGAAAGCTCAATGATGGGAGCTAACGAAAACTTGCCAACGCGAAGCGTGGCAAGCCAGCCTTGCACTCGTTCGCGCCAGAGAAGGCCTATCGAACACACAATGGTTGCGCCTACCAAGCACGCCCAAGAACTTAGGTCGCGTGTTATGAGCCCTGCCTTGTAGTACACCGTGAGCGCTACCATAAGCGCCAAGAGGCTCGCGCTCCATATCCAGGTTGAGCGCTTTTGAACTTGAGGCAGCCAGCTTAGACGAAGAGATTGCAGTCGAGCTAAGCACGACGGGTGAGCAGTTTGAGATGTAGCCTCATCGTCTTGCGGGGATTTCCTCACCCAGTAATAGACAACACAGATAATCGCTGTTCCCACAAGGGACATGGACAGCATAAAACCACAGCCTTCCAGAGGCGCAAGACGTTCTCATAATGACCGGCACGGTGGCCAACGTATTCTTGGGCTAAAGTATAGCCGTAAGGTGTAGGGACAGGCATGGTGGCACGATAGGAGTTGGCATGCGAACGAAACAATCTAGGAGTACCTCCGTCTTGGGGCGCATCGTCCTTATCTGCGTCATCTTCGGGGTGGTAGCGCTCGCGTTCATGCGTACATCGTCTACTACGACGTCTACCCGTGATTATTCCATCACCAATGTTGATATCCAGGCTACGGTGGAAAGCGATGGTACGGTAAGCGTTATCGAAGAAAGAACTTACGAGTTTAACGGCTCCTATAGTGGCGTGTATTGGGACTTGTCCCGCGATGGAGGCGACGGAGACCAACTTAATGTAGAGGTTCTTACCTGCTATGTGGACGATGGTTCGGGCTACCAAGAGCTTACCTACGATACCTCAAGCGCAGACAACACCTATTACGCCTGGAATACATACAGCGATGAAGGAACACCCATTGTTAGAGTGAGGCTCTACTCTCCTCAGAGGGATACGACAGCTACCTTCCGCATTTGTTATACCGCGGAAGGCTTGGTAAGTGCTTATGCCGACTGCGGCTCTCTGTACTGGAAGTTTGTATCGGATGGTTGGGATGTTTCCTCAAACAACGTAAGCTGTCGCATCACTTTGCCTATTGCCGATGGCGAAAGCATACAAGCTGGTGAAAACGTGCTTATGTGGGGACATGGTCCCCTCGATGGCACGGTATATGCCGAGGATAATCTTATTGTGTGCAGCGTTCCACAGGTAGGCACGAGCGAATATGCCGAGGTGCGCCTCACATTTCCCGTGTCATGGCTTACCGAAATGGAGCCTTCAAGCGAAGCCATGCTGGCAAACATTCAAAGCGAGGAAGCTGAATGGGCGTCTCAAACACAGCGTCAGCGGATACTGTCTCTTTTGTTCCAAGGAGCACTTACCGTCCTTCCTGTCGCTTTGTGCATTGCACTGCTTATTAAGTTGATGCTTGTACGCAAGAAGTACAAGCAAACGCATACGCCACAGTTCACAGATGAATATTTCTGTGATGTTCCCACAAACGATCACCCTGCTGTATTGGGGGCGCTTTGGACTAGGAATCTGACTTCAGCTGAAGGTGTCATCGCTACCTTGATGCGCCTCAGTGACATGCACGCTATTACCCTAGAGCCCATTACCAACAAAAAGGGCGAGGAGGACTTCCAACTGAGGTATAACCCGGCAATTGAGCTGAGCGATTCCATAGACAAAGCAACCATACGCCTTTTCTTTGACCAGCTTGCTCCACTTGCACCACAGCGCCACAACGAGCAACGGTCAGGCAAGCTACAGCCTGGCGAGCAAAGTTTTAGCGGGGATACCTTCGTTTTTGGAGATCTCAAAACAATCGCCAAGAAGCACAGCGCGAAGTACGCTGCCTTTATTAAGGAGTGGGAACAGGCAGTAGCCGATCAAATAGATGAGCGGGGATTCTTTGAGGACCATACCGTTACCGGCAAGAAGGCTTTGAAAGTCTTAGCCGTTGTGTGCTGCTGTGCCGGGATTGCGGGTATTGCCCTGGGGGTCCGCTCCAATATGATCGCGGGTGTTTACCTGTGCGCTGCACTCGCAGTTATAAGCTTTGTTGTATTTATATACAGCTCGAATGTGTTCTTCGATATATCGCCGGAAGGCATTGAGATTTGTGCGCAGCTTGCAGCACTCAAGCACTGGCTCGAGGAGTTTACCAACCTCAATGAGGCAGTGCCGCAAGATGTGGCACTTTGGGGCCGTTTGCTGGTGATGGCGGTAGTGCTGGGCGTTGCTGATGAAGTGGTGCAGCAACTTAAGGCGGCGCTACCTCATATAGTGAACGAGGACGACATGTACTACCCGTATTGGTGGCTGTACTCTCCCAGTCATTATTCTTTCGGTGGTCGCACTCCCTATAGCGTGTTTCACGATTCGTACACACGCGCGCACACGACATCGACTGCAAGGTCGGGTGGCGATACAAGTAGTGGAGGCGGTGGTGGCTTTTCCTCCGGCGGAGGTGGCGGAGGAGGAGGCGGCGGAGGCGGTGGCGCCTTCTAGCCTAATGAGTGCATGACAGCCACAATGCACATTCGTGTCAGACCCCTGTCAAGCTCTTACACGCAAGTGAATTGATTCTGCGCGATAATGCCAGCTACCCAAAGAAACACCATGTGCCGTGTTGCCAAACATAAACATGGCGCATTGTGCTGCTTGCGGAGGGGAGTTAGGCAGAGCGTGGCAAGGGCATCAGCATATAGCACACACGCAGAATACGAACTGGGCAACTTTAAGCTGGGAAAGCCCGCGCTCGTGTGCCGATGGCGCCTTGCAGGGAAACGCCTGCCTCTCGCAAATCGTCATATGCGGGCACTTTCCCGCAGGAACATACAGGACGAGCCAATATCAGCTGAGCTTGTTGTTTGGGTTCGCCAACACGTGGAATGGACACTTACCAGAGGAGCTGCGCAGCATCCCGACGGCGTACTCATGCTTATGGTAGATGAAGACAAGCATGCCGCCATGACAGTAGGAGCCTACGAGCCTTTGCCTTCTACCTGTGCGCGTCAGCTTGCACTCCGTGCACAGCACGCACAAGACGAAGCCACCCATACCGGTATTGCCCCTGAAGTGTTATGGCTAGCACAAGAAGACCATCTCGTATGCACTGCTTCAGCTGAACAGCCCTTGTCAGGTGCTAATGACCTCGTTTTTCAGCTTGCTACTACTATAGGCATTCCAACTGTGCGCAGCGCTACAGCTCTTGCTCAGTTTGAGCGCGATAAAACACAGACGCGCGAAGCTTTTTTGGTTTCTGATGAGCATGGAGTTGTTGTGGCATGCGACATGCAGGGGATAAGAGGGACAAAGCTTGCACGCTCGTATGCAGCACTGCTTGAAAAAGAGCGTTGAGCGCAAGGCATACGCTTGCCGGAAAGTACGCACGTAACGCAACATACGCGCTAAAATCAGAAGGTTGCGTTATGAGTGAAGAATAGAGACGATACACGCTACATGTCCAATCTTGGTTTATGATAGCCAATGGATTAAATTCCACATGTCCAACAAAGGAGAGGTTATGGCGCGAGCATTCAAGTCGATGGACG
>CAYWNN010000040.1:1757-6169 GCA_964459685.1 uncultured Coriobacteriaceae bacterium | reverse complement strand
GATGCCACATCGGCACATGCCCCTGGCTCCTATGTCATTGGCTCCGTTGATGACCTCGCGCACATAGAGCTTGCCGAGCGCGTAGGCATCGTTGTGCAAACAACTCAGTCTAAGGCGCTCCTTGAGGCTATCGTTGCTCATGTTGTAGCTCAGGTTGATGAACTTCACGTATCCAATACCATTTGTTCCGCTACCAGTGAGCGTCAGCATGCTGCCGCATCTCTTGCGAAGCGATGTGACTGCATGATTGTTATAGGCGGTAAGAATTCTGCGAATACCACACGTTTGGCTGAGATTTGTGAGGCGTTGTGTGAACACACACATCACATTGAAGCGCTCGAAGAGCTTGACCCTGCCTGGTTTTCTCATGCCGAGCATATTGGCGTTACTGCTGGTGCTTCTACGCCAACCTCTCAAATTACCGATGTGGTGAATAAAATCGCATCCTTTGCAGATAATACTTCTATCGCAGATGCTTATGCAAAAGAGGAGGCTTTGTGCCAAGACCAATAGTTGCCATCGTTGGACGTCCCAATGTCGGCAAATCGACCTTAGTGAATCGTCTTGCAGGACGGCGCGAAGCAATCGTGCATGAATCGCGTGGGGTAACGCGCGATCGCTCATACCATGATGTTGAGTGGACGGGGCACGAGTTTGTCCTGGTAGACACAGGTGGTATTGAATCAACTCATTCTTCTGACCAATTTTCTGACTATATTCGCAGCCAAGCACTTGCAGCCTGCGAGGAAAGCAATGCCATTATTTTCGTAGTTGATGGCAGCTGCGGAGTTACACAAGAAGACGAAGAGGTTGCACGCATTCTGCGTCGTAGCGATAAACCTATCTTTCTGGTTGCCAATAAGTACGACAACCCCTCGCATGAAGATGGTATCTGGGATTTCTTCTCACTCGGAGTAGGCACTCCCTATGCCATATCCGCACTTCATGGACATGGCACGGGCGACCTGCTCGATGAAGTGGTACGAGTGCTCCCCGAGGATGAGGCAGAGCCCTATCCAGAAGGAACCGTACATGTTGCCATCGTCGGCAGACCCAATGCGGGCAAATCCTCACTTACCAATCGCTTGGTTGGGCGCGAGCGCTCAATTGTGAGCGATGTCGCAGGCACCACCCGGGATGCCATAGACATTCTTATTGAGCACGACGGTGTGCCTATTCGCTTAGTTGATACTGCTGGCATGCGCAAGCGCTCTGCTGTTCACGAGGATATTGAGTACTACAGTATTGTGCGCGGGCTTCGCGCCATGGATGAGGCAGACGTATGCTTACTCATAGTGGACAGCAGCGTTGGGGTTACCGAACAAGATCAAAAAATCGTTGAGATGGCAATTGAACGCGGCTGTGGCATTGCCGTCTTACTCAATAAATGGGATTTACTCGAAGATGATTATTCGCGTGAAGAGGTAATTCAGTCGCTTACGATGCGCATGTCTTTTGCAAGCTGGGCGCCTATGTTGCGCATCTCTGCTCGTACCGGACGCTCGGTTACGAAGGTGCTCGATCTCGCACTCACGGTTGCAGCCAATCGCAGCTCTCGCGTAAGCACCTCAGCTCTTAATAAGGTACTCGCAAGTATTCGTGAAACGGGTCATACCGTTACTGAAGGAAATAGGCGCTTGAAGCTCAACTATGCAACTCAAGTCTCAACAGAGCCACCCGTCTTTGCCTTCTTCTGTAATTCACCCGATCTGGTAACAGATAACTTCCGTCGCTTTATTGAAAATCGTTTACGCGAAGCATTTGACTTTACCGGGGCCCCCATTCGCCTGCGCTTCCGCCGAAAAGACACAAGGAGTCAGCGATGATTCTTCGCCTTGGCATAGCTCTTGTTCTGTACATAGCCGCGACGTACTTCATGTGCGGCGTACCCTTTGGCAAGCTCATTGCGCGTTTTGGGGCAAATATAGACATTCAAAAGGTTGGATCAGGGAATATCGGAACCACTAATGTGGCCCGTAGCCTTGGCGTTGGTCCTGCTGCTATTACCCTTGCCTTAGATGCGGGCAAGGCCTTTTTGTGCTGCTTTCTTGCGCGCCCCATCATGAGCTACGTCGTCTTTGGTGGCGACAGCTCGCCTTTAGCTTTTGGCGCTCCATACGACTGGGTCCTTGGTCTTATTGTGCTGACTGCTCTTTCCGGACATGTTTTTAGTCCCTACATGCGTTTTAGAGGCGGCAAAGGTGTTGCTGTGGGACTGGGTGCAACCTTAGGTATGTGCTGGCCGGTAGCACTTGGATTGCTGGTGGTTTGGCTTATTGTTGTTATTCCTACACGTATTGTGTCCGCAGCCTCCTGTGCTGCTGCTCTTGCCCTTCCATTTCTGTGCTGGTTTTTACTGAGTCCAAGCATGTTGTTCACTCTTTGCATGGCATTAGCTGGCTTTTTTGTAATATGGGCGCATCGCTCTAATTTGCAAAAACTCATACGAGGAGAAGAGGCGCCGTTTAGCTTCCATCGTAAGGACACCGATTCTCAAGGAGAATAAGATGAGCCAGGTTTTAATTGCTCCCTCAGTGCTTTCCGCTGATTTCCTCCATCTTGAGGAGAGTCTTGCATCGGTATCTACGGCAGACTACATTCACTACGATGTGATGGACGGCAATTTTGTGCCCAACATAAGCTTTGGTCTCGACATTTTGCGCGCTACTAAACGCGCAAGCACACTGCCTTTAGATGTCCATCTTATGATCTCGAACCCAGACGAGATGCTTCACGCATTTCTCGATGCCGGCGCGGATATCGTCACCGTACACGCAGAGTCTACCAATCACCTTCATCGCCTTATCACCCAAATCCACGATGCGGGAGCGCGCGCATCCGTTGCCCTTAACCCTGCAACTCCTGTAACGGTTTTGGAAGACATCATTGACCAGCTCGACATGGTCTTGATTATGACTGTCAATCCAGGTTTTGGTGGTCAGTCCTTTATCGAGCAAAGCTATGCGAAGCTTAAGCGCCTATCCAAGCTCTGCCGTGAAGCCGGAGCTAAGCCCCTTATCGAAGTCGATGGGGGAGTATCAAAGGAGAATGCTGCGCAGCTTGCCGCCGCTGGCGTAAATGTATTTGTTGCAGGCAGCGCGATATTTGACGCAGATAATCCAGAGGCAGCTATTGCTTCAATACGCTCGGCTGCCACACGACAGCTGGAGGCATAGCTGTATGCCTGCTCACAACTATGTCTATCTCGATTATGCCGCCTCGGCTCCACTGCGCCCTCAATCTATTGCTGAGCGCGAGCGCATAGAAGCACTTCCGTGCGCTGGTGCCAATCCAAGCTCCTTGCATAGCTTGGGACGTGCCGCCGCTCAAGAGCTGGATGGAGCACGTAAAACAATAGCCTCTGTATTGCAGGGCAATTTTCGCCCCGCAGAAATAGCCTTTAGTTCCGGCGGAACCGAATCGAATAATATTGCCGTCTTAGGCATGGCAGAAGGGGCGCACACCAAGGATTCCAAACGCAGCAAGGTAATTCTGTCTGCCATTGAGCACGATTCTGTCCTCGAGCTCTCTAAGCCATTACACGAGCGCGGCTTCGAAGTCTGCTTGCTATATCCCAATAGAGACGGATATATAGCTGCAAGCAAGCTTGAGAAGCACTGCGATGAGCGCACGGCCCTGGTAAGCATTATGGCTGCCAATAATGAAACGGGTGCTATACAAGACATAGCGGAGCTTTCCCATATTGCACACCATGCAGGAGCTCTCTTTCATACTGATGCCGTACAAGCATTTTGCAAAATAGCGCTTGATCTTGCCCATGTTGATGCTGTCTCAATGAGTGCTCATAAACTAGGTGGTCCGGTAGGTATTGGAGCACTTGCCATGCGCCTGCGTTGTCCATTCAAGCGGCAAACATATGGGGGAGCGCATGAGCTAGGACGTCGCGCTGGCACACAGGATGTATCCAGTGCCTGTCAGTTTGCTGCTGTTGCAAGCTACGTTCATACGAATCAGCAAGCCATTGCTCACTACTGTTACGAGCAACTAGACATCCTGCGCACTCGCATGCTTGGCGCCGATTTGGGAATCCATCCCACCTTAGCCAATGCATCGCCGCAGCGGATGCTCCCGGGCATTCTCAACCTCTCTGTCGCTGGTATAGACTCCGAAACGCTTATTCTGCGGCTCGATGATGCTGGCTATGAAGTATCTTCTGCTTCTGCCTGCTCTTCTATGACGCTTGGACCCAGTCACGTACTCACCGCTATGGGGATTCCGCACGAGCAAGCCCTGGGCTCTTTGAGGATTTCCTTCGATGAACGGGTACGTCCGGAGGAACTCACAGGCTTTGGCGATGCTCTATGCTCTATTGTAGAAACATTAAGAGCACAAAGACGCTAATCGTATGAGAGGGGCACTATGACATCACGCGAAGCTCTTATACGACTTCA
>CAYWNN010000040.1:0-1657 GCA_964459685.1 uncultured Coriobacteriaceae bacterium | reverse complement strand
TATGCCTCAAAAGCGGCTGAATTCCGATCCTGGCTCAAACAAGCACGCTCCCAAGAACAACAACTTCTTAAGTCGTTCACAGCAGCTGTAGAGCAGGCTGCAGAAAAGCACGCCTTGCTGAAGCGAGAACGTCAAACAATAGTGGACGAGATGGATGCTGCACTGTACGAACGCTATACCAAGGCTGCTCAGCGCTTTGACGGTCTTGCAGTAGAGACGCTCAATGCACATACCCCCTCTATTTGTCGCGTAAGCTTACAGGCGAGCCAATATGCTCAAGCACTAAGTGGGGAAGGTATTGGGCAGTGCCCCTACTGCCATCGCATTCTTATCGCTCGTACCTAGCAATCTACTGCATCACTTTCTAAAACTCATCCATTGAAGGAGCCCTATGAATCAGAATGCTCAATACAAGGTGCTTGTATGTGTAACTGGATGTATTGCTGCATATAAGGCATGTGAGGTTGTTCGTGGACTTCAGAAAGCCAACTGCGATGTTCGAGTCGCCATGACCAAAGACGCATGCTCATTTGTGGGTCCGCTCAGCTTTGAAGCCTTATCGGGACACCCCGTCCTATACGACCTAGAAACATATCCAGAGAGCCCTATTGCACATGTTCAGCTTGCCGAGTGGGCAGACCTCATTCTCGTATGCCCGTGCACCGGGAATGTCTTGGCTAAGGCAGACCATGGTATTGCAGACGATGCGCTCACGTCCACCCTGCTTGCTGGTTGGGAAAAACTTCTTTTCGCACCAGCTATGAATGTTCATATGTGGCAAAACCCTGCAACTCAAGCTCATGTACGCGCTCTTATGGAGCGCGGCAATCAGTTCATCTTGCCTGTTGACGGTCGTCTTGCCTGTGGCGATGTAGGGGAGGGCAAACTTCAAGAGGTAGACGTCATTGTTGCGCGTACGATGTACGAGCTCGATAAGCGCAATACAAAGGCTGTGCTTGCCAACAAAAAGCTAGTGATTACCGCAGGACCAACGCATGAGGCAATTGACCCTGTGCGCTATATAGCAAATCGCTCCACAGGGAAAATGGGATATGCCATTGCCTATGCCTGCAGTGTCGCTGGAGCTCAGGTGACGCTCATTAGTGGTCCTACTCAGGTGTCTGAGCCTTGTGGCTGTGAGCTCGTAAGTGTTACGAGCGCGCAAGAAATGTATGAAGCCACCCTCGAGGCGTTTAAGGATGCAGATGCTGCCATTTGCGCTGCTGCAGTTGCCGACTACACACCAACTGCTCCAGCCACCCATAAGCTCAAAAAGGAGACCGAGCACCTAGATGCCCTAGAGCTGAAGGAAAGCCCCGATATCTTGGCTTCCATTTCTGCTAATAAGGGCAAGCGCGTTGTTATTGGCTTTGCCGCCGAAACTGAGAATCTCATAGACTGGGGCAAAAAGAAGCTTACAAGCAAAGGCTGTGACCTTATCGTTGCCAACGATGTATCTCGTGCAGAGTCCACCTTTGGCTCCGACACGAATACCGTTACCTTTATTGGTCACGAGGATACAGAGACGCTCGAATGCTTGCCGAAGAGCGAGGTAGCACGCCATATCGTCAATCGCCTTGCCGCGCTATTGGGGTCTTGCTAATACCCGAATATACGAGAAGGAGTAAGAAGCTTCATGCTCAGACAGTCCTGATTC
>CAYWNN010000039.1:0-6187 GCA_964459685.1 uncultured Coriobacteriaceae bacterium | reverse complement strand
TAACCGATATTATGCTCGAGGGCAGCCAGGTGCTTATGTGCGGAGATACAGAAGTTGCAGAGCGCGGGCTTGGCATTACAGCGGAGAAGCAGGGTGTGTGGATGGATGGCGTGCTGTCCCGCAAAAAGCAGGTGGCAGCACCTATTTTGGCAGCAGCAGAGTAGCAAATGAGGGGCATGCCGCAGCGGGCAATGCTACAGCGGGCAACACCGCAGCGCACAATGCTACAGCACGCAGCACTGCAGCACCTACTGTAGAGTGCCCAGCGTCATGCCCCATCCGTGTGCAGTAATAATGGAGTTCAGCTGGTCGCACATGCGCAGCCTCGTATAGTTGCCGGGAGGCAAAAGCTCTATTACTTCCTGTAACTCATCGCTTAAGTCGTAGGATTCAGCCAATAACAACACATCCATTTGACTTACCTGCTTTGATTCTTCAAACAGGGTGTCAATCATGCGTTGCAAGCCATTTGTTGGTGCAGAGTGCATGTTTGTGTTGATTGCTTCAGCAACAAGTGCTTCGGCAGAAGCAAAATCCATATCTATGTGCGCTTCATCCATACCTACACTCCTCTGTAAACTCCTTGGGCTTTGCTGATATAAGTCAAACAAGCTGCCGTATACTTTAGCAAGTGTTGAAGCTAGGCATTAGCGGAGGTTGAACCCCATGAGCTATGCACGCATGGATGACGCAGCGCTTGGGCAGGAAGTAGCTCGCTTAGAACAAGAAGCACATCGTTTACGTTCGCTTTCTTTGAGCTTGGATATGACGCGCGGCAAGCCATGCCCCGAGCAAATAGACTTGTCAAAGCCCATGCTCGACGTGCTTACCAGTTCGAGCGACCTATACGACGCAGGTGTTGATGCGGGCAACTATGGTTGCCTAGAAGGTTTGGATTCGGCTCGCTCGCTTTTTGCCGAGATGCTTGAAGTACCTATCGACAAGGTATACGTTGGGGATTCGTCCAGCCTCAACATTATGTTTGATGTTGTTGCGCACTGCTTTGTTCGAGGTCTCAGGGGCAATGAGCCTTGGTGCAAGCTGCAGGCAAACAACGCACAGCCCATTAAGTTCTTATGTCCCAGTCCGGGCTATGATCGCCACTTTGGCCTTACAGCGCACTTCGGTATAGAAAACATTGCGGTGCCCATGGGCGAAGATGGTCCTAACATGGACCTTGTGCAAGAGCTCGTAGAAAACGATCCCATGATAAAAGGCATTTGGTGTGTGCCAAAATACCAAAATCCTATGGGTATTACCTTTTCCGATGAGGTGGTGCGCCGCTTTGCAGCGCTTAAACCTGCCGCCCCAGACTTTCGCATTTATTGGGATAACGCCTATGTAGTGCATGACCTAAGCGATAACCCTGACACGCTCCTGAATATTTTTGATGCGATGGATGAAGCGGGTACCAGCGATTTGGTGTTTGAGTTTGCCTCAACATCGAAGATTACCTTCCCGGGTTCAGGCATTGCGTGCATGGCGGCAAGTGAAGCCGACCTTGCCGACGTCATGCTGTCTTTCTCCTTCGAGCGCGTATCTTCCAATAAAGTAGAGCAGCTCATGCACGCGCGCTATTTGCCTAACATGCAGGCAGTAAGCAAGCACATGCAGCGTCATGCCGAGCTTGCTCGTCCACGCTTTGAGCTGGTCGAGCAAAAACTCACCGAGGGATTGGCTGGCTTAGAAGGAGTTTCCTGGACACATCCAAACGGTGGCTACTTTGTCTCATTCGATGGTCCAGAAGGCACAGCAAAAGCAATTATTGCGCTTGCAGCAGAGTTGGGCGTAAAAATGACATCTGCAGGGGCAACCTGGCCATATGGACAGGACCCCAACGATACTAATATCCGTATTGCACCAACCTTCCCTTCTATAGACGAATTGGCTCAAGCACTCGATGTATTTGTCGTGTGTGTTCGACTTGTTTGTGCAAAACGCGAGCTCAAGAGGAGGGCGTCATGATTATTTGTGCCCAATATCTGTTACGGCCCGGCGAGCACCATCTCGACTATGCAGGCGTGCGCATCCTCGACGGACGCATAGCCGACGTAGGGACTGCTTCTGAATTGCGCGAGAAGTACCCAGATGATGAATTCGAAGATTTTGGCACAGCCGTTATTTCTCCTGGCTTTGTTAACGCCCACAGTCACCTTGAATATGCCCTCATGGATGGCATCGTAGATGATGTGCCCTACAGCATGTGGAAAGCAGCCCTCTACGAAAAAGACCAGCTCATGGACGAGCAAGACTGGAACGATTCGGCCATGATTGGTGCCATAGAGTCGCTCAGAAGTGGCATCACCTCGATTTCCGATGTTACGGATCGTGAGGCGAGCGTCATCGCTGCGCGCGCAACAGGTTTGCATGGCGTTATTTTCCGCGAGGTAAACGCCAGCCGCCGCGATGAGGTAGATGACGCCATAGCAAAGTCCAAGGACGACATTTTGCATTGGCGACAGATGCTGGACGGCTGTGGTGTACGGGTAGGTATAGGACCTGGACCTCTGTATGCCACCCATCCCAATGTGTTACAGGAGATTGCCGAATACGGCAAGGATGGCACGACAGTAGCGGTGCACGTGGCATCTTCGCGCGAAGAAAGCACTTTTTTCCGTTATGGCACCACACCCTTTGTGGTAAACAGCAAGGATGGCAGCGGACTTCGCTATGAACAGTCTGAATCTTTCTTGCCTATGGGCGTTTCTCCGGTGCGTTATGCCCTGAACTGGGGGCTGTTCTATGTCCCTAATGTTATGGCTATTCACTGTGTGCATGTAAATACCGAGGATATCGACCGTCTGTACGACAATAATGTGCGTATTGCAATTTGCCCGCGTTCGAACGCCCGCTTGGGATGCGGCGTGAGCCCGCTGATACGCTTCCTCGACCGAGGCTTAACAGTTGGACTCGGTACGAACTCTCCTGCAGCTTCAGGAAGTATCGACATGCTGGAAGAGATGCGTATTACCTTGCTGCTCGAGCGCGGTATTGCAGGTGAGCGATACGAGGCAGGCGAGGACACGTTTCTTTCGGCAAAGCAAATGGTTAACTTTGCCACGATTGGAGCAGCAAAGACCATAGGTTTGGATGATGAAGTTGGCTCTATTACGATTGGCAAGCGGGCAGATTTAACTATTCACGACCTGTCCGATTCAACACTTATCCATACCGCAAGTGCGAATGCGTGTTTGGTTCACGATGCGCGCATCCACAACGTGCTGATGACCATGATCGATGGCAAACCGGTATATCGCAGAGATAAGGGATTCCTTATTGATGTAGATGCTGAGCGCCTGAAAGCACGCGCTCGCGAAATCCGCGCCAAGCTGCGCGGCGCTTAGGCACTCAGAAAGGATGACTGTGAGCAAAAAGTCAAAACAGCAACAGAAAGCTTCAACGGATACATTCCAAAACTCTACTGCGCAACGCAGCAAGGCTATCCGCATTGTCATTTTGATACTCGCGGTGGTTATGGCGCTTTCAATGCTGCTTCCGTCACTTTCTTCAATCGTGTCGGTGCTTTTCGACTCGTCATCTTCGACAACTACTACAACTACTACAACTACCTCTGATGATTCATCCGATGATGAAGAAGAGGAAACAAGCGTTGCTACGATTGACGCGCTGTACGAGGATGAAGAAGCAGAGCTTCTAGCAAGCCTTGAGGAGGATTCCACCAATCTTGCGGTACTTCTGAACTTGGGCAACCTCTACCTAGAGTGGGCACAAACTGCTTCGGACTATGCTGAAAGCGACGAGGATACCGAGCATATATACGAGCTCTATACCTCAGCTGTCACATACTACGACCAGTACCTTTCGCTCTATGACAGCAATTTTGTGGTGGTGCAGCGAGCACTTGCACTCTTTGAGCGCGGCGATACGCAAACTGCTATTGATGCCTTGCTTGCACACATGGAGGATGCAGGGGCAAGCTATCCACCGCTGTATGTAACACTTGGTAACTTTTACGAGGAGTTGGGTGAAACCGACCTTGCTATCTCATATTATGAGCAGGCGGTAGAACTCGATCCCGACGATGAGTACGGCTCACTTACTGAGGCAGAAGAGCGCCTCGAAGAGCTTACCGAGTCGGATGAAGATGAAGAGGAAGACTCATAAACAACCCAATTTTTTGGGAGGGATGAACGATGCAGCTGAGCGTGGAAGTTATACCAGATAACGAGCGCACACGTATTGTTGTAGCAGGTGAGGTTGATGTTTCAAATGCGGATGATTTTCGCGCAGCTCTCGACACGGCACTTGAGCGTGCTGCTGGTGAAGGCGCTGCTGGCGTCATAGAGGTTGACATAGCTGAAGTGTCCTACATCGATTCGACCGGTATTGGTGTTTTGGTAGGAGCGGCACGTCGCGCTACATCCCAAGGCTGCACATTTGAACTTGTTCGCCCGCAGGCAAATGTTAAGCGCGTACTTTCCTTGCTCGGTGTTATCGACGAGCTGCATGTGCGCGATAGCGAGTAGATGTAAGGGGTCCTCGTGTTTGGCATTGGCGGAACAGAACTCGCAATTATTCTCATATTCGGCTTTTTGATGTTTGGTCCAGACAAACTCCCTGGTTTAGGCAGAACACTGGGCAAGGCCATTCGGCAGTTTCGTGAGGCAGAAGAAGGCTTTACCAAGGTGGTGCAAACAGAGTTTGTAGAACCCATTCAAGCTGCTGCCACTGGAACAATCGATAAGAATTCGAAAAACTCACCTTCACAAGCAGATCTCGATGCAGATGCAGACATCGAAGATACCCTCGATGAGGGAGTAGTTGCACAAGAATCCTTTGCCGAGCGTAAAGCTCGTATGGAAGCCGAGCACAAAAAAGCAAGCGCTGCATCTCTATACGACCTTGATAACAAACAAGACGCAGATAGCTCTGCAGGAAAGGGGGAGGGCAACAAGGAGTAGCTCTTATGAGCTGAGCCTCATGCCCGAAGAATATGCCCATCGGACCAGCACGCATGCCATTGTTCGACCATTTAGGAGAGCTGCGTCGTCGCCTTACCATTATTGTGATGTGCATCATCATAACTGCGGTTGTTATGTACGAAGCGACTCCTGTCATCATCGATTTCTTGGTAGACCCTATTCGCGCGTATTTGCCAGATGGCGGGCAGCTTACCGTGCTTACTGCTCTCGGGGGCTTCACCATTCGTTTTAAGGTTGCTGCCTTTACTGCTGTTATTGTGTGTACGCCTATTATTGTGTGGGAGCTCATGGCATTTTTCTTGCCAGCATTGAAGCCTAACGAGCGCAAATGGGTAGTACCAACTGTCGCTGCGCTTATCGTTCTGTTTGTTTTGGGCATGATTTTTTGCTACGGCGTTATTTTGTCCGCAGCATTTGGCTGGCTTATAGGAGAAACGGCAGATTTTGCCCTCGTTGTTGCCACTGCTGAAGACTACCTCGACATGATTATGCTCTTTGAGATTGGCTTTGGCTGTGCCTTCGAGCTGCCTATTGTTATCTTCTATCTCGTTATTTTCCACCTCGTACCGTATCGCACACTCCGTCAGCAGTGGCGTTACGTGTACGTTATTCTCATGGTGTTCTCAGCGATAGTTACTCCTGATGCCTCACCCATGACGATGATTCTTATGTTTGCGGCATTGATTGGCCTCTACGAGATTTCGCTGTTCGTTGCTCGCCAGGTCATCATCATTCGTGAGGGCAAGGCAGCCCTCAAATACTCACGCGAGGACTACCAGCAGCTCAGCGAGCAGTAATTTAACTTGTGCGCCTGCGCGACCTTGCGCCCGTACTTCTGCGCCTGCCTGTTTGTGCCTTGTCCTTTTTAGCGGGGCAGTTCATGTTTACACAGATGCGCCAGGGACCGCGCTGACTCATCACTTCAACGATGGGGGCACCGCAGTCTGGGCACAGCTCGCCGGTTGCATGAATCTCACCGCGCTGAGGCAAGGGATAGCTTGTTTGGCATTCGTCAAAGTTCGAGCAGCGAATAAAACGCTTACCAGTGCGTTCAGATTTCTGTGCAATGAGCTTGCCTTCTTTGCCATTTGCAGCGCAAACCTGGCATGTGCCTACTTCTACATCAGGCTCATAGTTAGTTTTGCACGATGGGTTAACACAGATCTCATAGGGGCGGCTCCTAAAGGGTTGCACCTTAATACGGGGAGCTTTGCACTCGGGGCACACACCAGCATCTCCCTCGA
>CAYWNN010000038.1:0-6268 GCA_964459685.1 uncultured Coriobacteriaceae bacterium | reverse complement strand
GCAAGTTGAAAATTTGGTCGTTTCCACCCATCTCAAGGTCTGCCTTGATAACCACGGAGTCGTAGGCTTGCAGCACCGGATAGATAAACTCATGCAGGGAGATGGGCAGCTGGTTGGTATAACGCTTGTTAAAGTCGTCGCGCTCAAGGATGCGTGCCACGGTAAACTGCGACATCAGACTCAGCATGTCAGCCAAGGTAAGCGGCTTAATCCAATCCCCGTTGTACACAATGCTTGTTTGCTCCTTATCGAGGATTTTCAATGCCTGTTCAACATAGGTGGTAGCGTTTGCCTCGATTTGGCTTTCGGTAAGCGGCGGACGGGTAGAATCGCGTCCAGAAGGGTCTCCTATGAGCGCCGTACCATTACCAATGATGAGGGTAACCTTGTGGCCAAGATCTTGGAACTGGCGCATCTTACGCAAGGGAACGGCATGGCCCAAATGCAAATCGGGGCTGGTAGGATCGACACCTAACTTAATGTTAAGTGCCCCTCCTCGCTCGAGCTTCGTTTTCAGCGCTTCAAGCGGAACAATTTGCGTGGTTCCCGATGTAATAACCTTCAGTTGCTCGTCTACAGACAGCACCTGCATACCTCCTGGTTTTCTATGTGCAAGTATTGCGGTGTACAGCATGGTAAGGATACCAAAGCACAGAGCTCAGAACGCCCTGCAAGTCATCAAAGCTCTATGAGTTTTTATGGCGCTTCGAGTTGTTACAGCTCTATGAGTCTGGCGCTACTCCAATGATGGCCGATTTGTCATACCACTGGGCCAGTCGGTAGTTTATGTAGTTGTCCATATTGTCGCGAATGTCTCCCATATACAAAACACGCGGGACATCGGTGTAAAACGGTACTTCTACATAGCTGGTAAGCGCTTCTTCAATCGTTGTGATTCTTTGCCATACCTGCTCGTCGTAGCGCTGAGCTTGACCCGTTATGAGTGAGCGTGCAGCGGAGAGCGAGCTTATAGATTCTGATGCCGTGGTATCGACATTAGCAAGCGTTATGCAAGCACAGAAAGCCAGAAGGACGATGCAGGTGCATGAGATACTGGATGTGAGCTGAGCTGCACGACTGGGGTGAACAGTAGGCTCGAGATGGATGATGTCTTCGCGGGGCGCGGAGTTTGAACAAGAAGCCGTATCCACACACGAAGCGCCACCCACAGCAAAGGTATCGATAAGCCAGCCAGCCCACCACAAAAGATTTATCACCACAAGAACAATGTAGAGATAGTAGTAGGCATTAAGCACACGCCCGGGCCCCGACGTTCCCATCGAAAACAGGGTGGGCGTAAGACTCGAGCAAAACAGGGCAATGGAGCCAAGCGACACCAGCGCTGGAAAACGCATGTGCGGGCGTTTGTCCCTATTTGCATACATGCCATATGCAACAAGAGGTGCAAGAGCGCATACGAAAAGCATGACATAGCCATCAGTCCAGCTTACTAACAACTCAAGACCTTGCACGATGGCCTGCCATATGGTGTTAACAACACTTAAGCCTGCATCAGGAAATTGGGTAACTTGCCGCACGCCATTGCCAGGCGCTGCCATTGAAATCATCGCGCCTATACACAGCAAGCAAAAGGCAGGCAGCATATACACTGAGCCTTGCGCCCGGCGAACAAATTGTACGGCAAGCAAGGCTGCACTGAGCTCGAGCGTTACCAACACTGTTATGTAGTTGCCCCCTGCTACGAGCACTGCCAAGATGCACGACAATGCAATCGCGCGCTTTGTGCATCGTAAGCATGCCACGCGGAACAACACCGCAAAAAACACCAGCGATAAGGCATGAAAGAAGGTGTAGTAAACCGCCGAGTTATACCAGAAAATCCCTTCTACAGGACTTGGCAGCAGCTCCAATTGCAACACACAGCTAAGACAGGACGTCACCATCCAGAGTGATGTGTGCGTGTGCAGGGTATCGATAAGCACCACATGCCAAAAGTACATACTCCCTGCAATAAGCGCCGCCATGATGCATGGAGCGGCAACAACGTAGTATTGTTCACCAAAGACCCCGGGCTGTATTGCCATTAAAAAGATGGCGGTATAGGTTCCTTGCCACTCGTTCCATGCTTTAGGAACTTGTTCAAGCGCCACGATAATTGCCTGAACTATGCTCCCACTTTCCTGTAGGGCTAGATGGGCCCACACGCCATAATGCCAATCATCTGCATAGGAGTGGTTATAAAGCGAAATTGCAACAAGCGGCACAAGACACGCAACTAAAAGAAGAAACGCTGCAAGGCTTGCCACATGCCATACCATCTTGTGCCCTATGCGCCGACCACACGATATGTCCATGCGTTTTTCACACCGCATCGATACTCCTTCACAAAGGTGTTGAGGATGTGCATTATTCATGCCTATTTGTTTTGTCCTCTCACAAACACATATCTGAACGCTTGTTCAAAAGTACGCGTTTGATTGATAATAGCTAGACACGCCAACAAAGGAGGGTGTCGTGGGTATTCGTAAACGTCGAGCGCGTAAGCATGCAAGTACACATGGCGTACGCAACTTTTTTGTTGGACTGCTTACATTATTTGTTATTTTCGCAGCAGGATTATCGGTATCTGCCTATGCCCTTATGTCTACATGGCTTGAAGACCTGCCCGATTATGAATCGGCAGATGCCTTCTTAGTAGCTGAGCCAACGATTATTTACGACAGCGACGGCGAACAAATCGGTAGTTTTTACATCGAAAACCGCATACCAGTAGAGCTCTCAGAAATTAGCCAATATGTCATAGACGGCACCATCGATACCGAAGACACCCGTTTTTACGACCACAACGGCATTGACCCTCTCGGAATTTTGCGCGCAGCCTTAGCACAGCTTGCAGGCGGTTCTGAAGGTGGCTCTACCATCACCCAGCAACTCGTACGCAACACCATCCTTTCAGATGAGCAATTCGACCAAACGCTCGAGCGTAAGGTTCGTGAAGCCTACATCGCCATTGAGATGGAGAAGATCTACACCAAAGATCAAATTTTGAACATGTATCTCAATACCATCTACTACGGCAATGGCGCCTATGGCATTGAGGCTGCTTCTATTACCTACTTCAACAAATCCGCTAGTGAGCTTACCTTGGCAGAAGCGGCTCTTTTGGTAGGCTTGCCACAGTCTCCTAGCTACTACGACCCCTTTACGAATGCTGAAGCAGCAGTAGCAAGGCGCGATATTGTTTTGGGTCGTATGTTGTCTTCAGGAGACATTACCCAGGAAGAATACGACGAGGCAGTTGCAACCGAGCTCGAACTTAATGCCGGCTCCACCGAAGTTGAAAACAATGGCAGCTATCCGTACTGGTCTGACTACATTCAACAGCTGCTTGCAGAAGATTTCTCCTCGGAAACAATTTTCCAGGGCGGACTCAAGGTATACACCACGCTCAATTCGACCTATCAGCAGGCAGCTGAAGAGGCGGTGGCTGAGCAGCTCGCAGCCATTGGTCTGGAAGACCTCAACCAAGCGCTTGTTGCCATAGATCCCGATACCGGCTACATCCTTGCCATGGTAGGAGGACGCGATTATTCCGTCAGCCAATATAACTTGGCAACTACCGCACGAAGACAGCCAGGCTCGAGCTTTAAGGTAATGACACTCGTAGCGGCGCTTTCGGCGGGCATGAGCCCCAATGTAACGATTAACTGCGACTCACCACTCGACATTACGTCGAGCTGGAACGTGCAGAACTACAACAATACGTCCTACGGAATTATTACCCTTGCGCGTGCAACCGAAGTGTCCGCGAATACGGGCTATGCCCAGATCGCAGTAGAAATTGGTGCTGATGCGATCGTTGAGGCTGCCTATGCCATGGGTATTGATGAGGAGCTTTCAGCCTATCCTTCGATTACCTTGGGTACCGCAGGCATCCCCGTTATTCAGATGGCAGAGGCATTCGCAACGCTTGCCACAGGTGGTATTCACCGTAGCCCTGTTGCCATCGTGCGCATTGAGGACCGCAATGGCAACGTCGTATACGAACACGAAGACGATGCAGAGCAAACTATTGATGCAGGTGTTGCGGCAGTAGCCACCGAAATACTCGAAGGTGTTATTACTAGCGGTACCGCCACGGTCATTAATAACTACAAAACATTCAACCAACCAGTAGCTGGCAAAACTGGTACCACCGAAGAAGCGCGCGACCTGTGGTTTGTTGGTTATACTCCTCAAATTTCGGTTGCAGTGTGGACAGGCTATATCGAAGAACAGTCCATCTACATCAACGGTGCAGAAGGTACCACTCAGGTCACCAGCTCTATGACCTTCGTGCGCTTTTTGAACAAGATACTTACCGGCTTGGAAAGGGAGGAATTCCCCACAGCTGAAGATCCTGATTATCTTGCTGACGATAGCTGGAGCATCTACGTTGTTGAAGAGGAGGAAGAAGAAGAGGAAGAGGAAATCACTGAAGAGACCGACGAGGAAACGAATACTGAGACATCGGACACCTCATCTGCAGCTTCTCCCGTGACAACTCCTACCTCGCCAACAACTTCAACAGAGACTACTGAGGAGACGACTGAATAAAGCGTTGTACCTACTTGGTACCTGCCAGTACCTGCGCCTTTGGCTCTCGCAAAAAAGCCCCTGCACGTGCAGGGGCTTTTCCTTTATGCGTATTGCTTCTATTTGTGCATATTGCTTCTACTGATGCTCAGCGCGTATCTAGGTGCACGGCACTCAGGCGCTCTTGAGCTAGTTCGAGCTGAGCTTGCACAGCGTCATGACCGGTGCCTCCATAGGTAGTACGACGGCGCACGACCTCATCAATATCGATAGCGTCACAGACATCGGCTTGGAAGAGATCGCAGTATGTTTGCAGCTGCTCAACTGTAAGTTCTTGCAAGGTAGTATTGCTCGCTACACAATCTGCCACAATGTGGCCAACAACTGCATGTGCTTGGCGAAATGGCATCCCCTTACCAACGAGGTAATCTGCAAGATCCGTTGCTGCCATGTATCCCTCATGGCTTGCTTCGCGCAGGCGCTCTCGGTGCACGGTCATAGTTTTCACCATGCCGGTAAGCGCATGCAGCGAGTGCAGCAGCGTATCGCAGGTATCAAGAACGCCTTCTTTATCTTCTTGCAAGTCTTTGTCATAGGTAAGCGGTAAGCCTTTAAGAACTACCAACAAAGCCATGAGATTGCCTATAACGCGACCAGTTTTGCCACGCACCAGCTCTGCGAAATCGGGGTTCTTCTTCTGAGGCATAATCGAAGACCCCGTGGCATGAGTATCATCCATCTCAACGAAGCCAAACTCGGCAGAGCTCCACAGCACCAGCTCTTCGCATATGCGCGAAAGATGAACCTGACATACCGCGGAGGCGTAAAGCAAATCAAGGGCAAAGTCTCTATCGGATACCGCATCCATAGAGTTAGGAATAACGTCGCGCATCTCTAAGCTTGTTGCCACTTCAAAGCGATCTAAGGGATAGGTGGTGCCTGCTAAGGCAGCAGATCCCAAGGGCGACACATTTGCGGCATCGCGTGCGCGCTCAAAGCGCTCGATGTCGCGCAAAATCATCCAAAAGTAGGCAAGCATGTGATGCGAGAACAATATAGGCTGTGCTGGCTGCAGGTGCGTATAGCCCGGCATAACCGTACCCATTTCTTCCTTTGCTTTTTGCAAGAGCTCAGCAGCAAAGTCATAGGCTGCTTCTTGGAGCTCATTTGCAAGGCGAACACAGGCAAGACGAAAATCGAGTGCCACCTGATCGTTTCTTGAGCGCCCCGTATGAAGCCTGCCTCCGGCAGGACCAATGAGCTCAGTAAGGCTACGCTCGATGGCCATGTGGATGTCTTCATCAACATTTTCGTCGAACACAAATTCGTCGCGCTCGATTTGCTGCGCAATCTCGTTGAGGCCAGAAAGGATCGCCTCTTTATCTGCTTGAGATATCACCTTGTTGTTGGCAAGCATTGTTGCGTGCGCAATAGAGCCTCTGATGTCTTCGCGCCATAAGTGCTTGTCTACCGGCAAGCTGGCACCAAAGCGTTCGAGCTCCCCTTCTGGCGCAGCACCAAAACGCCCTGCCCACAGAGGCTGAGCGCTTTGATTGTTGTTTTGCTTGTTGGTATGAGAGTTTGCACTATCCATGCTTGCACTACTCATGGAGTCCACTGCCGTTCGTGCGTGCCCATACATAGTTTTGCAAACCAAACAAATCCATAAAGCCCTTGGCTGCCGTGCGATCGAAGGTATCACCTTCGTCGTAGGTGGCAAGACCAAAGTCGT
>CAYWNN010000037.1:0-6272 GCA_964459685.1 uncultured Coriobacteriaceae bacterium | reverse complement strand
CGAATTTGATGCAGCGTTGCAAGGCCAAATCTGTCGGCATCAAGCACCAGCATGACCGAAGCGTTAGGAACATCAACTCCTACTTCTACCACGGTGGTAGCTACCAATATGTCGTAGCTACCCGCGCGAAATGCCTGCATAACTTCATCTTTTTCAGAGGAGCTCATCCTACCTGTAAGAAGCGCTATTTTCATATGGGGAAAGATGTGCGAGCTACACTCCTTATACACGCTTGTCGCAGCGTGCAATTTCGGTGTCTTTTCATCGAACGCGGGGGCATCATCGCTCAAATCCTGTCCGGTATCATTTTCATCAATAAGCGGGCACACAATATAGGCTTGATGACCAGCCTCTTGTGCTTTCCGGATTGCGCCGTATGCAATGTCCAAGCTCTCTGTTGGAATAACTTGTGTTGATGTGAGAGCCCCTTTATTTGGGCGCTTGCGTATCCGCGAACAATCGAGATCTCCATACAGCGACAAGGCGAGTGTTCGTGGGATTGGTGTTGCTGTCATGGATAGCATATCGGCGCCTGCACTTTTCTTTCTGAGTGCGCCACGTTGATCAACGCCAAAGCGATGTTGCTCGTCTACCACAATAAGCGATAGCTGCTTAAAACGCACATCATCAGAAAGAATTGCTGTTGTTCCAAATACCACGCTGACTGTGCCTTGTTCGAGCTTGTGCACAATTTCTTCTCGCTCGTGAGCGGAAGTTGCTCCCGTAAGCAGAGCCCAAGACACCTGTGCCTTATCGAGGATAGGTCCGAGTCCTGCTGCATACTGTGCGGCAAGTACCGAGGTTGGTGCCATCATGGCAGCCTGGGTGCCGGTGTCTGCACAAGCGGCAAGAGCAAAGGCAGCAACAGCTGTTTTGCCAGTACCAACATCTCCTAAAAGCAGACGATTCATGCAGCGCTCAGCGCTCATGTCGCGCAAGATTTCATCAACGCACACTTGTTGTTCATCGGTGAGGGTATACGGCAGACTCTCATAGAGTGCACGCACATGAACTCCGTCTGTGGTATGGGAGACAGGACAAATCCCTTCAAGCTGAATTTGTCTGCGCGTATAAAGGGCAAGTTGCAACAAGATGAGTTCGTCGTAAGCAAGGCGTCGGCGTGCTTGCACCGCAGCTTGCATGTTTGAGGGAAAGTGGACTTCCCTGATGGCTCGAGCACGCGTCATAAGATGGTGTTTACTCACAAGATGAGCAGGCAGAAAGTCGCATATATCGGCTGTATCACAAAGTGCTGCGGAAACAATGCGGCGCATCCAAGCCACACTTATGTGCTCGCTTACTGGATGTACCGGTACAATACGCGCCTTAGATGAGGTCCTGTCCTTATCTTCGAGCACTTCAAAAAATGGAGCGTTCATTTCCTTAAAACCATAGGAGAAGCTCACTTTGCCCGAAAGCGCAACGCTTGCACCTATCGGTATTTGCTGGGCCACCCAAGGCTGACGGAAAAACACTGCTTTAAGCACACCGGTATCGTCGAGAACCGTCACCTCTACTATCTCAAGGCGTGGTCGTGGACGCTTCAGCTGTACTGCATCAACACGACCAACGACGGTAACGGTAGTACCCACATCGGCAAAGCCAATGGATTTCACCGAGGAAAAGTCAAGGTAGCGATGAGGAATGTGGAGCAGCACATCGGAAATCGTATGAATGCCCATCCGATCGAGGGCATCAAGGCGCTTGCCAGATACATATCGCAGTCGACTTACTCCATCGTACAAGCCACAACTTCTGCTAATACGAGAGCTTGCCCCACTAATATGTAGCGCTTCAGCGCTCACAATGCCTGCTCACTACTCAATAGAAAAGATCACCGGATACAGCGGCTGATTTCCCCACTGCTTGTCAATCTCTAAATCGGGGCAGACATCCTCGATGGCATCACATAGGGCATCGAAGCTATCCTCATCCATATCCTCGCCAGCCAAAATGGTGAGCGTATCACCCGGTTCCTCTTCTTGCATATAGGCAATCAGCTCGAGGGTAACATCGTGCACCTTCGAGCCTACAAGCACTATCTCATCGTCAGCAATACCAATGATGTCGCCTGTGTGAATGGGATCACCCGTTGCGCTTACTGCATCGCGCACGGCAAAGGTTACTTCCCCGTCATGAATTTGTGCTGCTGCCTCGTTCATCGTCTCAAGGTTTTCTTCAGGTGAGGCAGACGGGTCAATGGCAAACATTGCCGCAAAGCCCTGGGGAACCGTTTTGGTAGCAGCGACAGCCACGTCGCAATCGCTACAAGCAGCAGCTGCAGCTTCCGCAGCCATACGTATGTTGGAGTTGTTTGGCAGAACAATTACGTGAGCTGCCCCTACCTTGTGAATCGCCGCCATGATATCGGCAGTTGAAGGGTTCATGGTTTGACCGCCAGAAACCACAACATCTACTCCGAGCGAACGCAAAATTTCTGCTTCACCAGTGCCTGCTGCCACACCAACAAAGCCCAATTCCTTCTTTTCGGCCTGACTTGTTTGATCTTGCGCGATTTGAGCGGTGCGAGCTGCCGCCTCAATGTCCATGTTGTGGATAAACACCTCATATACCTGGCCATATTGCAGCATGTATCCAAGTACTTCATGAGGATTGTTTGAGTGAACATGAACTTTGTAGTCTGGATAGGAACCTACCAGCAGCTCGCAGTCACCAAAGCTCGCAAGTTTTGTTAGTACGGCATCCTCGTCAAGTGGCTCATCCGCACGGAACAAAAACTCGTTGCAGTAGCGAAACTCCGAGCCCTCCCAGTCGTTGTTCAACTCAATCTGTACCAGCGCCTCTACGTTTGCCTTTTTATCGTTGCTCGCTGAGAGCACCGGATCAAAATTGCGAGATGCACTATCAACTGCTGTTACATCGGCGCCCAGTGCCGCACGGATGAAGGCTTCAAGAAAAATGGCAAAGCCGTATGCACCGGAGTCCACCACACCGTTTTCTTTCAAGACAGGCAAAAGATCGGGCGTGCGAGCTACCGACTCAAAGGCCTCATCCACAATGGTCTCAAGCATCTCTTCTATGCCAAGGTTGCGCTGCTTAGCACAGCGTTCAGCAATGCTTGCACAATCGCGCAACACGGTAAGGATGGTTCCTTCAACTGGCTTGCGTACTGCTTGGAAAGCCACTTTTTGCGCATGAGCAAATATCTGGGCTATATGCGACTTCGTGAGTTCATCATCAGCAATGTCGAGCAAGGCTTCGGCTGCCCCACGCATAATTTGACTCGTAATAACACCCGAGTTGCCACGAGCCCCCATAAGCGATCCATGGGTAATAGCATGCGCAACTTCATTAATATCTGCATGAGCAGGCAGGGCTTTGAGCTCTTGAACAACCGTGTCCAAGGTGAGTGACATATTTGTGCCGGTATCGCCGTCTGGAACGGGAAATACGTTGAGCTTGTTTATTTCATCAACCTTATTGGCAATCTCTTGGGCAGCAATAGGAAAACACTTTCGTATGCCATCAGCAATCATGGGCAAACCTCAGTACTTCGTATCCTTTTTGTACTACGGACAAACACTAGCTGTGTGGTATGCGCACATCTGTTGTGCGTACACATGGGCGAACGCTACGCATACTACGACTTAAAAGCCTCTACGTGAACATGGACGTCTACCTTGTCAAATTCAGCTATGCGCTTGAGCATAAACTTGACAGCGTCTACAAGATTTTTAGATACGGAGCTAATGTTCACTCCGTTTTCAAGTACGACGTGTAAATCAATCACAACGTTATCGGCGTTGTAGCTCACTTCGATTCCACGCTCAAGACGATGAGCGGGAAGCAAATGTAATACGCCACTTTGCGCATCCGTTGCAGCCATTCCTACGACACCGTAACATTCAAGGGCCGCATACCCAGCCAATTTAGCTATGCATTCGTTGGAAACCCGAAGTGCACCTGGGACTTCCTGTGCCATGCGCGCTCCTCTCATTATTTGAGTAAATTAATGTACCTAGAAAGAAGAATATACCATGTAGCTCGTAAGCAAAGCTTCATCTCTGTGCTATATTAGGACAGCTTGACAAATAGCAGAAAGCCTATGCGCTTCTGCAAGACGGAGGTTTCATATGTCGAAGGTTTGTGAGTTCTGCGGTAAGCACGCTGTTGCCGGGCGCTCTATTAGCCACTCTCATCGTACGGTTAATCGTATGTTTAACCCGAACATTCAGCGTGTAAACGTTGTTGTGAATGGTCGTCGCCGCAAGGCCAACGTGTGCACGCAATGCTTGAAAAGTGGCACCATTGCTCGTTTCTAGCGTGTAGATTCTTGCTCTTTTAGAGCGTAAATTCGTGCTCTTTAAGAGAGGCTGCCTTAAGGTGGCCTCTCTTTTGTCGTAACTTATGAGAGCGCTGCAGCTTCTACATATTGCACGCAACGCCCACATAGATGGTACGCGACGCTTGGTATCCGGCGCTTAGTTGGAGGTTGGAAGACGTGGCACATTATGACTACCGTTGTCCTTCATGCGGTATGCAATTTGATGTTGAACATCCTATGAGCGAACACCCCGATGTTTTTTGCCCCTCGTGCAACACACAGGCGGAACGTGTTTTCCTGCCGAGTGGCATTACCTTTCATGGCTCTGGCTTTTACAACACCGATAATCGCGCTGCCAAGCCCGCTTCTTGTGAGTCTTGCCCTGCGCAAAACTGCGAAGCCTAATTCCTGCAAGGCTGCATTGTCTCAAGCCTAAAGCTTCATTGCCTCAAGCTTTCGGAGCCTTGCTCTCTAAAGCTTTTTCATCCGACAACAAAAATGCCCATCGCAGGATGCTGGCGCTGGACTCCAGCGTGCATAAGCCTTGTTCTCGTTTGAGCCAAGCGCGCTTCGTATCCATGCTTGAGCATCGCTGGGAAGCATTTGTACATAGGGTGCATCCATTATGGAGGCATAGCGAAAGCCTGCCCCTTCCTCTGATGCCATAAAACGCGCTACTACTTCTTCATTTTCTTCGCGTAATACTGAACAGGTTGAATACAGCAGGTATCCCCCACGCTTCACCTTTGAGGCGGCAGCACATAGCATGTCGAGCTGCAGCTGAGGCAAGGAATCCTTGTGAGTACTATCGAGTGCCTCTGGGGTGAGCGACCATACAATTTCTGGATGACGACGCATAGTTCCGGTACCAGAGCACGGAGCATCTACAAACACCGTGTCGAAGCTTTGCTGCAAAAGTTCTGGGATATCAGCCTGTCTCAGCCTGCGTGCGTCAAGTGCAATGCAATGTGCATCCTGAATATGAGCCGCTGTAAGGCGCTTTTTGGCAAGCTCTACAAAGCCTGGGTGCAGCTCCACAGACACCGTGGAGCAGCTTGCATGCTGTGTGTGCAGGGCAGAGTGCAGCAACAAGGTTTTTGTGGCGCGCCCCTGCCCTATCTCCAAAAGCTTTGTATTGGGAGCAGGTGCTGCAATGCATGCAATACTTTGTGCTGCCAAGTCACACACGGCTATATCGGTATCTTGTACAAGACCAGATGCAGCAAGCCCTGCAGGCGCTTGAAGCTCAAAAGAGCCAGGTAAAGCAGTTGCAGTAGCCTTGAGCCCTGCGCTCTGTAACATCTCGTAGGTTTGAGAGATGCTGTGCTTCGTACTGAGCGTTGCCACGTACACGGGAGCAGCTTCTCGTTGTGCCTCAACGAAGGCATAGAAGGCGTCTGGGGTAAGGCTCGCCTGCACACGTTCGGCTAACCACAAAGGCATTCCCGCACACCGTGCACAGTCATCAAGGCTTGCTGTTTTATCTTTAAGCCTGTAATACGCCTGATCCCACTCTTGACGCAGCTCTGATATACGGCGCAACACGGCATTTGCCAGCCCAGATGCATGTGGGCTGAAGCTTCTCACCAGCTCAACACCTTGGCTCACGACAACGGGAGCAGGTGTAGCCATCCATAAAAGTTCATAGCTTGAGCATCTCAAACAATCGCGTACACGGGGATCGATATGTCTGCGCGTAAGGTGGGCATCTATTACTTCATCGAGCGAACCGCGTGTGGCAGTTACCCCCAAAACGAGGCGTACTGCCAAAGAAACATCACGTCGTCCAAGAGATGCAAGCGCTGCGTCATCTCGCAAGACATCGCGCGCACGAGCATCACGCAAACGAAGCTGAGAGAGGATACCCACGGCAACAAGCCGAGCGGGGCTTATCTTGCTCACCCGAGATACTCCCATGTGGTATGGCTCTCGTGCAGACCCGCAACAAATGCCGCCGCGCTCATTTCACGTTTTCCATCTGGCTTGA
>CAYWNN010000036.1:0-6300 GCA_964459685.1 uncultured Coriobacteriaceae bacterium | reverse complement strand
CCATCAGACTGCATGCTTACTCCATACAAAACGTCTGCCTGCTCCATAGTCTTTCTCTGGTGAGAAATAACAATAAGCTGGGTTGAAACTTTGAGCTGTTGGATTGCCGAGAGCAACCTATCCAAGTTGGCATCATCGAGCGCTGCTTCAACCTCATCGAAGACATAGAAGGGAACGGTGCGCGTCCGATAGATTGCAAAGAGAAGGGCAAGTGCGGTGAGCGAGCGCTCGCCTCCGCTCATAAGCGACATCTTAGCGAGGCGTTTACCTCGTGGCTGCGCGATTACCTCGACACCTGCCTCGGTTGGATTGCTTGGATCGGTAAGCTCTAAGCGCGCAACACCTCCCGGGAACAGTATCGAGAATACCTCACTGAAGTTTTTGTTCACCAAGTCGAAAACCGTTATAAAGCGGTCGCGCATTTTACGATCGATAGCAGTTGCAATCTTGGCAAGCGCACGACGTGCTGCCTCAAGATCTGCAACCTGCTCTTCAATCTCATCAGAGCGTTTTTTGAGAGCCGCATATTCGTCCATTGCAACTTCGTTTACTGGACCAATTGATGTAAGGCGACGCTCAAAGCTAACAATCTCGGATTCGAGTTCTTCTCTATCTTCTACCGCTGGAAGGCTCAAGGCTTCTTCAAGCTCTATTGAGCCAATTTCACGAATGCGCTCGACTGCTTGTTCTACCTGAGACTCAAGCTTGCCGCGCTCAACTCTCACTGACACCGCATCTTCTTGTGCTAGGCGCAGCTGTTCTTTAGCATCGTTTACCTGAGTACGCGCTTCTTCAATAGTTTGTTTGAGCGATTCGGAATCGGCAGAAACCAAGGACGCCCGATCGCGCAGGCGCGACGCCCACGCAAGAGCACTCTCACGAATAGCGGCATAGCGCTCATGCAGTGGTTCAACACGAGCAACGAGTACCTCAAGTGCCATAGCCGAAGTTGTTGTGGTGCTCACACGGCTTTCGAGGCGCTCGAGTTCTTGTTCAATCTGTTCTTGGCGCACGGTGATGTTCGAGAGGCGTTCCTTTGTCGTTGCAAGATTCAGTTTTGCCTCAGTAAACTGCTGGCTTATATCCCGCTCGCGTGTATGCGCCTCATCTCTTAGGCGTTCGATATCTTCAATATCGCGTTGTATCTCAGCGGCACGAGCTGATGCTGCCTCAGCCTCTTGTTCGAGACGTTCAAGCTCTGGACGTGCTTCTTCAAGACGTTGGCTGGCACCTTTACGCTGCTGCACTATTGAGTCGTATTCAAGCTCAAGGCGCTTCTGCTCTCCGCGCAAGCGCTCTGTGTCACTATGAGTTGAGGCGAGCTCACCCTCAAGACGCGCAATTGCACTTTGATTTTCGGAGTATTCAGAACGCAATTCATCAAGGAGTACCTGCGCCTGCTCACGTGTAGTACGAGCCTGCTCGGCATTCGAGTGCAATGACGCCATACTCTCATGAAGTGTGCGAATGGAGCGTTTGCGCTCAAGCGAGCCAGCAGACTCTTTAGCAAGTCCACCAAGGTGAACGCGCCCATCACCAAAAACTATCGCACCGTCACGCGATACATAGGTAGAGAACAGATGAGTAGTAGCTATCTGTTTCGATGTATCTTTGCGAGCTGCGGTATATGTTGATAGCTCTTTGGCATGTGCCTCAACGGCATCGTTTACGCTCTCTACGAGGTAGACCCCATGCAAAAGACGCCGTACCAGCTGCTGCGCGCGCTCATCCACTTCAATCGCATCAATAAGGGCGGTATGGCTGCCTGAGGCATGCTCTGTTGTGAACAAAGCTTGCGTTGAAACCAAGTCGTCTTCTGCTGCATATTCGTCTAAGGAGACAAGCGATGCAAAGCCTCCCGCATCGATATGCTCGAGTGCAAAATGCGCAACTGAGCTTAAATCCTCATGGCTGTTGGTAACCAGCGCCATAAGGTCATCAGCAAGAAGTGTCTCAAGTATTGTCTCTAGTTCTTTGGGGGCACGAATCATATCGCTGAGGCGACATGCAACGCGCTTTGCCATGGCATCATTGCCCATTACTTCAGCAACAACTGGACTCGCCTCTTGGGCTTGTTTGTCCACCTGCTCTAATGCCGTAAGGCGCGCCTGGGCTTCAGAATAGCTACTCTGTGCTAAGCGCTCTGAGCTCAGCGCTTCCTCATAGGCAGCACTGCTTGCTTCAATACGCTCCTGAAGCGAGGCTTCTTTTTCACGAGCTTGTTTCAGCTCTTCTTGAATTTCGTCTGCACGCTCGCTGCTTTTTGTAAGTGCTTCACGATAGCTTGCTTGCGAGGCTTCAAGCTGCTCGAGCCTGCTTTCGAAAACAGCATCTTGTGCCTCATCGTTTGCTATGGAGTTATGCAGGCGTGTTGCTGCAAGCGTGGCGGCATCAGATGTCTTATGAGCATCGCGCAGCTCAGCCGACAGCTGAGTATAACGCGCATCAATATTGCTTCTGTTGTCTTGTGCCTGCTGAGATTGAAGTTCTAACTGTGCTACAAGCTCCTCAAAACGCCCGAGCTTGCCACTCTGTTCACTGGCATCTTCTACGAGCAAAAGCTTTTGTTTTTGGGCATCAGCACGCTGTTTTTCAGAGGCAGAAATGATACGACGCATCTCTGAAATGCGTGACACCATATTGCGCCCCTTTTCCTCAAGAAGGCGCATATCGCTTTCAATGCGTGCCAAGGCTTGCTGGGCACGACGACGTTGCGCATCGAGGTCGCCTACGAATAGTCCCTTTTGCTCGAGCAAAGACATGAGGCGCTCGAGATTCTTTTCTCGCTCCTCAAGGCGATACTGTACAAGCTCGACAGCAGCTTGCGCCTCCGATTCACGCTTTTGCAGCCCATCCCAGCTACGCTGAAGAACACGAACATCATCTACTGCACGCAGTGTTTTAGCGTACGCAAGCTTTTCTTTGAGCTCTTCGGCTTGGCGCGCCTGTTCTGCCTGGCGCTCGAGGGGGCGCAGCTGCCTTCGTACTTCACGTGCGATATCGCGGGCACGCAGCAGGTTTGCGTCCATCGTTTGAAGGTGCTTTTCGGAACGCTGGCGACGACGACGATGCTTGGCAATATCTGCAGCCTCTTCAATAAGCAAACGTCGCTCTTCGGGTTTGCTGGTAAGTACGCTATCGAGCCGCCCTTGACCAATGATGGAATGGGTATCTTTGCCAAGACCCGAGTCGTGCAGGATATCTTGAATATCGCGCAGGCGAGCCGGAGATGCATTAATAAGATATTCGCTCTCACCTGAACGATACATTCTGCGCGTAAGCGCTACTTCACTAAATTCAATGGGCAGTGTCTTGTCTGTATTATCTAAAACTAAGGTAACTTCTGCCACACCTACTGCTTTGCGTGAAGACGAGCCAGAAAAAATAACGTCTTCCATGGACTGGCCGCGCAGTGTTTTGGCACTTTGCTCGCCCAAGACCCACAAAATAGCATCGGATACATTCGACTTACCCGAACCATTAGGTCCTACGACAACCGTAAGACCAGGATCGAAGGTCATGTATGTACGGTCTGCAAAGGACTTGAATCCCTTTAATGTGAGCGATTTTAGATACACGAAAGAAAGCTGCCTTCCTGGTCTGTGCACTTAGTTATGGATGACACACGTAAAACCTTCCACCATTTTATAGGTATCCCATCCGCTTTAGGGCATCATGAGCAGCCTGTGCTTCCGACTCTTTTTTTGAAAGCCCTGTTCCTCGCCCTTTTCGTATTCCCCCTACCAAGACCACAGAGGTAAAGGTGGGGCTATGGGCAGGTCCCGACTGCTCAACAAGCTTGTAGACGGGAGTTTGATGTAGGTCGCGCTGCGTATACTGCTGCAACAACGACTTAGGAGGCTCAAGGTTTTTAACAGCATCTTCTTCCATGAGCTCCGAAAGATGTGCAAGCACAAAGTCCTGAGCTTTCTGGATGCCTGCCTCTAGGTAGAGTGCTCCCACCAAGGCTTCAAACACATCTTCTAACACGGAGCGCATACCGCGAAGCCCCGTGCCGCGCACCGATTCACCAACAACGATAAGTTCAGCCAAGCCCAGTGACTCAGCCACCTGAGAAAGCGTCTCTCCGGAAACGAGAGCAACCTTCATGAGGGTAAGCTCACCTTCATCACGATCGGGAAAGCGACTGAATAATTCAAAGGCAACAATGGCACCGAGAATAGAATCGCCTAAAAACTCAAGGCGCTGATAACTACTCCCAATAACATCGTGTTCTGCTGCAGAGGGATGGGTGATGGCTGCTGCAAGAAGTTCCTTGTTTTGAAAGCTATACCCCAGCAGCTCCTCCACAGCTTCTATGCGCTTGGCTAGCTGCATACAGAGCACCTCTGTTTAATTTTGTCTATTAAATGGGAATTGAGCGCCTCTGCTGTTGCGAAGATGCCATTTTGAACTGCTTCCGGGCTTGTTGCTCCATGGCCAATAAATACCGGAGCATTAATGCCGAGAAGAATTGCTCCACCACGTGCATCGCCCGACATAGCACCCTTAATGCCTGAAAGCGCTGGCTTAAGCAAAAGCCCACCAAGTGTTGCTCGAGGGGAGCTGGCAATTGCATCGCGTATGAGTGCAAGCAAGAACTTACCCGTGCCTTCCATTGTTTTCAGGGCTACATTGCCAGCAAAACCGTCGGTAACGATGACATCGTAGTTCCCGAGCAAAATATCGTTGCCTTCGCAATTGCCTACAAAGGAGATTCCCTCTGCATGCACAAGCGCATCATGAGCAGCAAGCGTCGCTTCAGAGCCCTTTGTTTCCTCTGTACCATTGGAAAGCAGAGCTACCTGAGGATTTTCGATGCCCAGTACCACGTTGGCGTATGCTGAGCCCATCTGAGCAAACTGAACAAGCATCTCCGGTCGACAATCGGCATTAGCACCTATATCAAGCATGACGGTCTCGTGACCGTTAAGACCAGGCATGGCATTAGTTATTGCTGGTCGCATAATGTTAGGAATGCGCCCAACAATTAAGGTAGCAGCAGCAAGAACAGCGCCGGTGGAACCCGCAGAGAAAAAGCCATCAGCCTGCCCTTTTTTCACTGCCCTGAGTCCTTGCACAATGCTCGAGTCACGCTTACGACGCACCGCCTCTGCAGGATGTTCGTCCATGCCAATAACTTCAGTCGTAAGCAAGGGCTGAACACGCTCATGGCGCTCACAGAACGGAAGCACTACCTCCTCATTGCCGGCGGCAAGTATCTGAAGCGTGGAATCTTTTGCAAGTGCAGAAGATATGCCAGCAAGAACATCCTCAACGGCATCGTCGCCACCCATGACGTCAACACAAACGACTGGCACTGCTACCTCCAAAAATGAAAAGAAAGGGCCGCGCCTCGTGGCTCGACCCTTTACTGGACAACGTTCAGCTTACTCATCGAGCGAAGATACTACTCGACAACAAGCACCTCACGATGCTTGTAGAAACCGCAGCTTGGACACACATGATGTGGAAGCTTCGTGGCGCCGCACTCAGGACATACTGAACGACCAGAAGTCTGGAGCTTGCTATTTGCGGAGCGACGGGTGTGAGTAGCGCTGCGTCCCTTCTTCTGCTTGGGTACTGCCATCGTTAACCTCTCTTGTTCCTAGGCCTGTGCAAAGCAGGCGTGCCTGCACAACACAGGCATTTCATTTCGTCACAGCAGTCAGATAGTATAGCACGCATTATGCAATGAGCAGCTCACAGGAGTTTTTTCATATATCTTGTACTCTTGGGCTTGCTGCCTGCAAAAAAATTAGTCCTGCGACGGAATATCTAACTGCGATAAGGCAGCAAATGGAGAGCTGTTGAGGCGTTCCTGCTCAATTTGTTGTGCATGTCCACAATCCTCTTCGTTGAGATTTGTGCCACACACAGAACATAGGCCTTTGCACTCATCTTTGCAGAGCACCACAAAAGGAGTCTCCATAACAAGGGCGCACATCATGGGATCTGCAAGGTTGATGCTTTCGTTTTCTACGAGGTAGTAGTCGATATCGTCCGAGTCATCTTCTGATGTGTCAAAAGATGCCTCATCAAACAAAAAATATCCGTCTACCTCACCGGCGATATGAAAGCGCGCTTCCTCTAAACAACGATCGCACTCACCTACTACGTCAGCATGCACCATACCGGTTGCAAGTATGCCTTCGCCGGCGTTGGTAAGCACAATGTCGTAATCGATGCCGCTTGGAAGGGTGAAGTTATGATCGCCAAGCGTATAGGCATCCTGTGCAATATGACCCTGCACAGAAAATACATCGCCTACCTCGGCAAGACGATCCTTAATTTCAATAA
>CAYWNN010000035.1:0-6410 GCA_964459685.1 uncultured Coriobacteriaceae bacterium | reverse complement strand
AGCGATAGGCATTGTAGGCATCAGTCACCTCTTGGTGTACCTGGCACATCTTGGCAAGCGCCAGCTTGTCATTGGGCAACAGATCGCACACAGGAATTGCTTGAGTTGCAGGATCAAACTGAGACTCGATCTGTCCCAACAAGAAGCGCAGCGTATTACGAAAACGCCGATAGGCATCGCCTACGCGATCCAAAATAGACGCATCAACAGCAACGTCGGAAGAGGTATCAACGGAGGCTACCCACAGTCGAATGATATCGGCACCACGCGTTGCACACACCTCATTGGGGTCAATAACGTTGCCAAGCGACTTACTCATCTTGCGTCCCTGACCGTCCAGGGTGAAGCCTTGGGATATAACCGCTTTGTATGGCGGCGTATCATAGGCTGCCACGCTGGTGAGCAGTGAGCTTTGGAACCAACCGCGATGTTGGTCTGAGCCTTCCAAATAGATGTCCGCTGGAAAACTCAACTCCTCGCGGTCGCGCAAAACTGCCGTATGGCTCACACCAGAATCCCACCATACGTCTAAGATATCGCGTCCTGCCTGCAAGTTCTTGCTTCCACACTTGGGGCATACGCAGCGGTCTTTGAGATATTCTTCTGGCTTTAAGCTATACCATGCATCAGAGCCCTGTTCTTCAAAGAGGGCAATAACTGCATCGAGCGTCTCGTCGTTCATGATGGTTTCACCGCAGTCGGCACACACGAATGCAGGAATGGGAACACCCCAGGTACGCTGACGGGAAATACACCAGTCGGGACGCTGCTCAATCATCGCACCGATGCGCTTGGATGCATGTGCGGGATACCACTTAACTTCATCGTTAATAGCTTGCAGCGCACGTACACGCAGGCCGGTCTTGTCCATCGACACAAACCATTGGTCGGTTGCTCTATAGATAACCGGGTTTTTGCAGCGCCAGCAATGTGGATATGAGTGTGAAATGCTGCTCGATGCAACAAGCGAGCCGTGCTCATCAAGGAAGGCAATAATTCGTGGATTAGCATCATCGATGCTCATACCGGAGAAGGGACCACCTGTCCCAAGACCCTCACCCGTATAGAACTTGCCATCATCGTCGATCGGCATAACTGCTTCGAGCCCGTTGGCAAGACCTGCGATGTAGTCGTCAGTTCCATGCCCAGGAGCGGTGTGCACCAATCCCGTACCTTCGTCCACACTGACAAAGTCACCAACAATGAGCTTGCCACGCTCATCTGCAAATATGGGGTGGGTATAGGTGAGAGAAGCCTCGACAAGGGCGTCGCCCGACATGCGCCAGGGCTCTCCTGTTGCATCGCGTACCAGCTCTGGATCCCAAGCTGCGCGCTCACATACCTGCTCAAAGAGCGACTCAGCCATAATCTCGGCGCGTCCCTCATGCTTCACCGCTACATATTGCACATCCGGACCACACACCACACCAACATTGGCGGGAAGGGTCCACGGCGTTGTTGTCCAAATAACAAGGTCTGCGCAGCCTTCGAATGCCTCTAAGCCATGCGGCACCTGTTCCAGTGCAAAGCGAACATACAGAGAAGGGCTTGTCTCATCTGCATACTCTATCTCTGCCTCGGCAAGTGCGGTATGGCAGTGCGTACACCAGTGAACAGGCTTCCTACCTTTATAGATGGCACCCTTGTCGAATATGCGCTTAAAGACCTTGATGTCTGCCGCATCATGCACGGGATAAAGCGTGAGATAAGGGTGCTCCCAGTCGCCGAGTACGCCAAGACGTTTAAAGCCCTCGCGCTGTACATCGATGTTTTCAACAGCATACTCACGACACAACTCACGAATCTTTACCTTTTCCAAGGAATTAAAAGCCTCGGTTCCAAGCTCTGTTTCCACCTTGTGCTCAATAGGTTGACCGTGACAATCCCATCCCGGCACATAGCGTACGTCTCGCCCCTGCATCATCCAATAGCGATTGATGATGTCCTTGCTTATCTTGTTCATGGCGTGACCAATATGAATGGGACCGTTCGCATAGGGCGGTCCGTCATGCAAGATAAAGCGCTCGTTGCCGAGATTGCGCTTTACCTGTTGTTCGTATACGTGATTTTCTTCCCATATGCGCAAACGCTCGGGCTCACGCTGAGCAAGCGATGCCCGCATGGGAAAGCTCGTTTTTGGGAGATTCATTGTTTCGCGATATTCGTTCGCCACACCCAACACCTCTCTTGTAGTTGACGCTCAACAGCGTCAATCCCGACAATGCTGGGTGAAACCACAAAGCTGTGGAATAGACAAAAACCCAGCGTGCAGGAAACCCGCAGTACTCGGCTGGTCCGTTTCGGCGACCGTCCCGGCGACGTCTACTTATGTGTACATAATCTGTACTCAGGTTCAAGCCGCAGCTCCGGGGTGATAATAGTGTGGTACGTACAGCGGTCTTCCACCGACACCGCTCGCTTGTTGTCCGTTATCTCACGCTATCGTGTCCCCATCATAGCCATATCGCTATACGATAGCAGATCTGCTCAACGACAGGTACACCATACGAGGTGATTTAGCATGATTGATGCCAGTCTTGAAAGTACCAAGCAGAAGTTTCTTCATCTTTTGGCTGAAAAATTCCCTTCACGCCATGCCGTGTTTACCGAAATCATCAATTTACAAGCAATATTGAACTTGCCTAAGGCAACTGAACACTTTATGTCTGACATTCATGGTGAATATGAGGCCTTTTACCATATTCTGAACAACTGCTCAGGAGTGGTGCGCGAGCGTGTTGTAGCGATTTTGGGAGAGGAGCTGAGCCAGAGCGAGATTAGCGACCTGTGTACGCTTATTTATTACCCTCATGAGCGCCTCGCTGCTATTCGTGAAAAGCGTTTAGACACGCCCGACTGGTACCGAACGAATCTCCTCTCGCTCATACATATCGCACGCATACTGTCAAATAATTACACGCGTTCGAAAGTGCGTCGCGCGATGCCCGTTTCCTACGCTTACATAATTGATGAGCTGCTCCATGAAGCAGGCGCTAAGTATCCTGAGCGCCACGATTATCATGTGCGTATCCTCGACTCAATTGTTGAGGTGGATGCCGCAGAGGACTTTATCGTAAGCCTTTCCTCTCTCATTAAACGATTGGCAGTTGATCATCTCCATGTGGTAGGAGACCTTTGGGATAGAGGGGCTCATGGCGATCGCGTCATAGACCGCCTGATGGAATATCACTCGGTTGATATTCAGTGGGGAAACCACGATTTTTGCTGGATGGGAGCTGCAGCGGGTAGTGCAGCCTGCGTTGCTAATGTTGTACGCATAAATGTCCGCAACAATACCCTTGATATTCTTGAGGGTTCCTATGGCATCTCCCTGCGCGAACTCGCCTTATTCGCTGAGCACAACTACAAAACAGACGAAGTAGTCACTGCGCTTGAGAAAGCAATAAGTGTCATCTATTTCAAGCTGGAATCACAGCTTATCGATCGTCATCCTGAACTTGATATGAACGAGCGACGTCTGCTGCACAACATCGATCTTGCAAACGCTACGGTACGCATTGGAGATAAGCAATATAAGCTCAGGACAGTCGATTTTCCAACACTTAACCCAGAGCAGCCCTACGAGCTCACCACAGATGAGCAGCGCATTATTGAAAATCTTGTTCATGCCTTCAAAAACTCCGACAGGCTCAAAGAGCATATTGAGTTCTTATATGAACACGGTTCGGTGTATAAGGTCTATAACAACAACCTGATTTTTCATGGCTGTATTCCCATGAAGCAGGATGGCACCTTTCAGCCGGTAAGGTGCTTGGACAAAACACTTTCAGGAAAGCCCTATCTCGATTTTTGTGACTACATATCACGGAGGGCTTGGTTTGAAGGCGATCAAGATGCTCTTGACTGGATGCTCTATCTTTCCAGTGGACAGTATTCGACCGCCTCTGGTCGTGTCATGAAAACCTTTGAGCGCTGCTTTGTGGAGGATAGGTCTCAGTGGGAAGAGCCGCAGGATCCCTACTGGGAGCTTGCTGAGCGTCCGTCGGTATGCAACGAAATCTTGATGGAATTTGGTGTTGACCCAAATGTAGGCCACATCATTAACGGACACACTCCGGTGCTCACTGCACGAGGTGAAAAACCCGTTCGAGCAGGTGGGAAATTCCTTATTATCGATGGCGGCTTTTGCGAAAAATACCATAGCAAGACAGGAATTGCTGGGTACACCCTTGTTTCGGACGACTGGGGCATGCGTATTAAAGCGCATCTTCCCTTTGAAAGTGTCGAGGCAGCCATCGCCCACAATGCTGATATCGAAGAATCAAGTGTTGTTGAAATAACAAGGAGCGAACATCGACTCCATATTTCCGATACCGACATCGGCGAGGACATCCGTCGTCAAATTCGTGATCTACAGGCATTGCTTGAGGCATATCGCAACGGTGACATAACTGAGCGCGTCAATCATCATTAACAACTATGTATCCATTCCCAATACACGTCGTTAAATTGTTCGACTTTGGGGTATGCATGATTCAGCGGGTGCGTCGTACACATATATCGTGCAGCAGGTGCACCCACAGCATATTCAACGTGAACAGGAGCTCGTGAATGGGGACTCAGCCATCAAATTCGAAGCGCAAACAACGTCAAACCATGTTTTTGTATGCGATCATTGCCATCTTTGCGGTCTACGTACTTGGATCGCTTCTTTCTACCAACGTTATAACAACGACCGAAACCGTAAGTTACAGCGAATTTTTAGAAATGGTGGATAGCGGAGCGGTTGAACAAGTAGAGCTCAATACCACCACAAGCAGTATTACCTTTACCACAAGCACTGACGATATTATCTATACTACAACGCTCTTTCCTGATGACAGCAGCTTGGTACAGCGCCTCGAAGATGCTGGTGTTGACTTTTCTGCCAGTATAGAAAGCGTCTCAACCTCTAGCTATTTGCTGTACATGCTCTTAAGCTATCTGATCCCCGTATTATTCTTTGTTGTTGTTGGATGGTTCTTGAATCGCCGACTTAAAAAGAGCCTCGGGGATAACCCTTCGATGACCTTTGGCGGCATGGGAGGCATGGGAGGCCTGAGTCGCTCGGGTGCACGAGAGGTAAAGGGCGAAGAGACGGGTGTTACCTTCCGCGATGTCGCAGGACAAGATGAAGCGAAAGACTCCCTGCGAGAGCTTGTAGGCTTCTTGGAAAACCCTGACAAGTACAGCGAAATTGGAGCTCGTCTGCCTCGAGGGGCGCTTTTGGTAGGACCTCCAGGAACGGGCAAAACCCTTTTGGCAAAGGCTGTTGCTGGAGAAGCCAAGGTACCATTCTTCTCCATCTCTGGCTCGGAATTTGTTGAGATGTTTGTTGGTAGAGGCGCTGCCAAGGTACGCGACCTATTCCAACAGGCTAACGAGAAAGCCCCTTGTATCGTTTTTATTGACGAAATCGATGCCATTGGCAAACGTCGTGACACATCCCTTAACACCAATGATGAGCGTGAGCAAACATTGAACCAGTTGCTTACCGAGATGGATGGTTTTGATAACCATAAAGGCATCGTGGTGCTGGGCGCCACGAACCGCCCCGAGACGCTCGATCCCGCATTGCTGCGCCCTGGTCGTTTTGACCGTCGGGTACCTGTTGAGCTTCCCGACCTCGCAGGTCGTAAAGCCATTCTTGATCTGCACAGCCATGACGTGAAAATATCTGGCACGGTAGATCTTGATGTTATTGCTCGCGCCACTCCTGGTGCATCTGGTGCCGACCTTGCAAACATTATTAACGAGGCAGCGCTGCGCGCAGTTCGTATGGGACGCAAGCGCGTTCAGCAAGAAGATATTGATGAATCCGTTGAGGTTGTTCTTGCGGGTGAGAGGCGCAAATCAACCGTGTTGTCCGACCACGAAAAGCAGGTGGTTTCCTACCACGAAGTTGGTCATGCCATTGTCGCTGCAACCCAGAAAGAATCCGCTCCTGTTTCCAAGATCACCATTGTTCCAAGAACCTCAGGAGCACTGGGTTACACCATGCAAATAGATGAAGACGAACGTTTCCTCACAACAAAACGCGAAGCGATGAATCGCATTGCAGTCTTGTGTGGCGGACGCGCAGCCGAAGAACTTATCTTTGGTGAGATGACCACAGGAGCTGCCAACGACATTCAAAAAGCTACCGAGCTTGCACGCAATATGGTGACTCAATTCGGCATGTCAGAAGAATTTGGCATGGTGGCACTCGGAGAGGTACGCAATCGCTACCTCGGCGGAGGAACTACCCTGTCTTGCTCTGAAGGAACAGCACAGCGAGTAGACGAAGAGGTCATGCGTATTGTTGAGAATGGCCACAAAGAGGCACTCGCTACCCTTCAAGAGCATAAGTTCAAGCTTCATGAAATTGCGCGCTACCTGCAGAAAAAAGAGACTATTACTGGTGAGGAATT
>CAYWNN010000034.1:0-6417 GCA_964459685.1 uncultured Coriobacteriaceae bacterium | reverse complement strand
AAGGGATAGGTACCATGGTCGATATCGAGCATGGTGGCTTGCGCCCCTTCAAAAAGAACCTTCTTGCCCTGCTCGAGCGCAGTATTGAGAATGTCAGATGTCTCGGCAATATAAGGACGCAGACGCTGAACAAGTGGAAGATAAGCCTCGTATACCTCGTCGGCAGTATAGTTTGCTTTGCCGTACGAGCTGAGTTCGCGATTAACCGTAACAAGCGCTTCTTCTATGCGCCGCAAGAAGCCTTGATCGTCAAGTAAATCTTGCATGCGAATGCCCGTGCGTCCCATCTTATGTGCATAGCAAGGACCAATGCCTCGCTTGGTGGTGCCAATGGAGCGCTCACCGAGGCTTTCTTCAATAGCGGCGTCGAGATCTTTATGCCATGGCATCACCACATGCGCATTGCCAGAGATGCGCAAAAGCGAGCAGTCGATGCCGTCGTGCTCAAGCATGTCGATCTCATCGATAAGCACTGCGGGATCTACAATGCAGCCGTTCCCAATTACCGGCATAGTGCCTTTAACCATAACGCCTGAAGGCATTTGGTGTAGTCCATAGCTATGACCATTGGCTTTTACGGTATGTCCGGCGTTTGCTCCACCTTGATAGCGACAAACGATGTCAAAACCAGGGGATATGAGGTCGGTAATTTTCCCTTTGCCCTCATCCCCCCACTGTGTTCCCACTAACACAGTTGCAGGCATAATATCTCCCTTCGCGGCATCCCGTGAAGTACCTTAAAGCTTAGGGCAACGATCCGTGCTCAAGCATAGCGACTTATGGTTCGTGATGTGTATCCACCTCGTAAAACTTCGTTGAGTTCGCCACAAAACCTAGCGGCACACTATCGAGTGGGCCAGAGCGGTTTTTCGCAATAATGACATTGGTCATACCGGTATCAGGACGATCGCTGCGCTGAGCTTCTTCTGGTGTCATTGAACGATCGAGTAGCAACACGATATCTGCGTCTTGCTCGATTGAACCCGACTCACGCAGGTCTGAGAGTTGCGGGCGCTTGCCGGTACGGCGCTCTGATTCACGTGAGAGCTGTGACAGAGCAACAACTGGTACACCTAGGTCTTTCGCCATGATTTTTATGCCACGGCTCATCTCAGACACTTCAGTAGCGCGACTGTCCGCACGACGACCGCCTGAAGGGGGGCTCAAAAGTTGTAGGTAGTCGATGATAATTAGGCCTTTTTCTTTGTGATGCAACATACGGCGAGCCTTCGCTCGAATTTCCGTAACAGTTGTGCCCGGCGTATCATCAATCATCATGTCGAGCTGCGATAACTCCATGGTTGCTTGCAGCAGCTCAGCCCATTGGTTATCTCGAATATGTCCTGAACGAATGGATGACAAATTGATTTTCGCTCGTGAGGAGAGAAGGCGCTGACCAACCTCAACAGCACTCATTTCGAGCGAAAAAAACGCTACGGAAGTGCCTTGTGCAGCGGCATTAATAGCAAGGTTCAAGGCAAATGAGGTTTTTCCTACGCCAGGACGAGCACCAACAACGATCATCTGCCCAGGACGTAGCCCAAGCAAGTTCTTGTCGAGGCGAGGAAATCCCGTATGAACACCGATTGGTTCATTGCTCTTGCTTATTTTGTCTAGGTCGCTGTAGAGATTGCTTAAAACGTCTTCAAGTGATTGATATTTATTGTCGATGTCCCTTTGTGTCACCTCGAAGATCCTGCTTTCGGCAATGTTAACTACCTCGCGGGTATCTTCGGGAGCATCGTAGGCAAGTGCGGTAATCGCTGCTGATGCCTCGATGAGTTTTCTGAGGGTGGTGTCGCGCCTCAAAATGTCGATGTAGTTGTGAAGCCCAGCCAACGCAAAGGTATTTCCGCCCAAATCGATGAGATAGGCTAAATCTCCCGCTCGCTGAAGTTCATCGCGCGACTTCAGTACATCCGCAAGGCTCACCGGATCTACTGCTTGCCCACGGTTAAACAGGTCATGCATTGCCTGGAAAATAAGACGATGAGAGGGAATATAAAAATCCTGAGCGGTAAGTTCGGTAAGGCATTCTGTGAGCGCATCGGGCGACAGCATCATAGCCGAAAGAATGGAGGCTTCTGCATCTTTATTGCTTGGCATGGGTTGGTCTTGTGAGACAAGCGCCTTGGTATGAACGGCGTTAGTTGTATAGCTGTCCACAAGCCCACCTCCCTCATTACATGCATATATAAGCCCGTTGCGATACTACCTCATTATTATTGCGTGTAAATTGGCAAAATATGCCCCGGTCATGTTTATACGTTGCAACGTTAAGAACTTTTAAGCCTGACCTTGCGGATTATTGGTTTTCAACGTTTTCAACAAATTTTTAGCTTTTTCCCAATGGTTTTCAACATCCCGCGAACACCTGTTTTCCTTGTTCTTTTCTTTTAAAAAGCGTTAGAACAAATGCCCAGCTATCAAATATAACAATACGAAAAGCGCAGGTAGACGGCTTGTTTCACTTACTTGCATAAATTAAACCCCCTAGCAGCGATCATGTTGCTGGCTAGGGGGTTTACCTGCGTATTGTGAGAAGAGCTCGGAAAAAGCTGTTGAAACCCTTCTTAAATGTAGAAACTCATTAAACACTCAGATAACAGTGCTTTTTGTCTTCTACTCTGCTACATCCTCAGACTCGCTGTCTGTTTCCTCAGCAGCATTTGTCTCGGGTGCAGAAGCTTCGTCTGCGGCGGCGTCCGCCTCAGCTGGAGACTCGTCTTGAGCGGTCTTTTGTGCTTGCTCTTCGGTGACATCGCCAACGACAACATACACCGTTGCGGCGATCTCACGATACAGGTTGACTGAAACCTCATGCACGCCGGCGGTTTTAATGGTGGCACTGCGCTCAACGCGGCGACGGTCTACCTCTACGCCGAGCTGCTCTTTGATGGCATCAGCAATCATCGTTGATGTAACTGAACCAAAGAGCTGTCCTTCCTCGCCTACGCGGACATCAACCTTGATAGTTTTTGCATCGAGGAGTGATTTGGAGACCTCTGCATCAGCAATGCGCTTTTGCTCGCGCTTAATGATGTTGTGGCGACGCTCCTCGAGTTGCTTAAGATTTCCGGCAGTGGCTTTCATGGCAAGACGCTTAGGAAAGAGGTAGTTTTCGGCGTAGCCTTGGGCAACGTCGACAACATCTCCCTCGCCGCCTTTGCCACGGAGCTCACCCAGAAGGATTACTTTCATGGATGCTCTCCTTCCTAGTCGCGATTGCGACGTCCACCGCGACTGGACACCACGGCAACCGTATACGGCAGCAGGGCCATCTCGCGCGCGCGCTTAATTGCAGAAGCGATGTCGTGCTGGTGTTGTGTGCAAGCACCAGTTACACGACGGGGCTTAATCTTTCCGCGGTCGGTCATAAACTTGCGAAGGAGCTGCGTATCCTTGTAGTCGATAAGCTCGGTTTTCTCCTTGCAAAACTGACAATACTTGCGACGCGGCTGACGTTGATACTCTTGAGCCATGTCTTTTATGCCTTTCTACCACCGATGGTGGTTGATAGTTTTAGAACGGAATGTCCTCATCGTAAATATCGGCTGCTGGTGGCGTTTGAATAGCAGGGGCTTGCTGAGGAGCAGCCTGAGCAGCTGGTGCAGCGGCGCTATAAGCACCCTGAGTTTGGTCGGCGCGCGACATAAACTCAAGGTCCTCGATAACAACTTCTATCTTGCTACGGCGCTGACCATCACGCTCCCAGGAGCTATAACGCAGCTTGCCTTCAATAGCAACCTTTTGCCCTTTTGACAGATAGCGCGAAACTGATTCGGCGCGAGTACCAAACATGACGCAATCGACAAAGTTTGGATAATCCTCCCACTCGCCTGTCTGGGGGTTACGACGACGATCATTGACGGCTACTCCCAAAGAGAGTACTGCCGTACCGCTCTGTGTTTGCCTCAACTCCGGATCACGAGTGAGGTTGCCTGAGATATTTACACGGTTAATGCTCATATTGCTTACAACCTCCTTTTAGTGAGGTTCGAATTGTGGGCGTACTAGTCTTTGTCGGGACGGCGCACAATCATATGACGCTTTACTGCGTCATTAATGCGAAGAACGCGGTCAAGCTCGTTGATTTGGGTGGGATCTGCGTGGAAGTTAACGAGGGTGTAGTCGCCTTCGGAAAGATGGTCGATCTCGTAGGCGAGCTTGCGACGTCCCCAGTCCTCAACCTCATCGATTTTGCCGCCGTTATCGCAAACAGTAACCTCGATGCGCTTCATAACGCCGGCGCGGTCTTCATCTGTGCTGGTGGGATTAACAAAAAACAGCAGTTCGTAAGCCTTCACTATGTCACCTCCTCTGGACTTATGGCTCTAGGTCGTGAAGGTTTGCGCCTAGAGCAGGAAGTATTCCGGTAGGCAATCTTAGCATGAAGACCCCGCTTCTTAAAGCACCATTTATTTCCCACATATTGCTGTGTGTGCGCCATCCTGTACACAAGCACCGCTTGAGGTACTGCGATACATGTCGCTCTCATAGAAGTTTATTTCTTCATGCTAAACATACGCTCTCACAAGCGCCTTGCGTACAACCAACCGTCAGCAGACACTCAAAAGGATAAAGACAGCTTAGGGACTACCCACCGTGAGGTCGCAGGCGTGAGCGTCCTATAATATCTCCATAGCACGCAAGCTGTTACGATATGTAGCTAAATGGGATTACAAAATGGCGGAGGAGGAGGGATTCGAACCCTCGTACCCCGAACAGGGGTAAACGGTTTTCGAGACCGCCGCATTCAACCGCTCTGCCACCCCTCCACACAGGTGAAGCGACACATAAAGCACCACTAAAAAGTTGGCGGAGAGTCGGGGATTTGAACCCCGGAGACGCTTGTGGCGCCTACACGATTTCCAATCGTGCTCCTTCAGCCGCTCGGACAACTCTCCGTATCGCAACAACAGAAGTGTAGTGTATCACTTCTTGTTTAGGGAATACTTTTTGCACTTTCTTGCGTGCATTACTTATTTCTACTTGCGAGCGCCAACAAACAAGCCTTGCTCCGTTTATTTACCCTTAGCCGTTCTAGCTGCCTGTTTTCGGCGATCAATCTCGGAAAGTAGTCGTTTGCGGAGGCGAATGTTTTGAGGAGTTATCTCAACAAGCTCGTCATCCATAATATATTCAAGCGCCTCTTCGAGTGAAAATGTTCTTGGTGGGGTAAGTTGCACTGCTATGTCGGCACTTGAAGCGCGCTGGTTGCCCAGCTGTTTTGTACGTGCAACGTTTACCACCATATCGCCTTGCTTGGAGCGCTCTCCTACGATCATGCCTTCATAACAGGCATCTCCCGGACTTACAAACAAGGTCCCTCGCTCTTGTAGGGTACCCAAGGCATAAGCCACAGCCTTATCGTTTGACATAGCAATCATGGCACCGTTTTGACGCTGCGTAAGGTCGCCTGTATAGGGCCCATATTCATAGAAGGTATGGTAAAACACGCCTTCACCGTGAGTAATATTCAAAATGCGACTGCGCAAGCCCAAAAGTCCTCGGGTGGGAATGTGAAACTCGAGGCGCGTTTGGTTCATCCCGCTTTCCATGCTTACCATCACGCCTGAAGAGGCACCAAAGAGCTCAATGACCTTGCCGGAGTACTCTTCAGGGCACTCAACAACGGCTTGTTCGATAGGCTCGAGCACCTTGTTGTTCTCGTCGCGCTGTAATACCACACGGGGACGACCCACTTGAAATTCAAAACCTTCGCGGCGCATCTCTTCCATCAAAACGGAAAGATGGAGGATGCCACGTCCAGCAACCTCTACCCCCAAACCGTCTTCTTGGGGCTCGATGCGCATGGTTACGTTGTTTTCTTTTTCCTGCATGAGACGCTGATGAAGCTGTCTACCACCAACGATGTCGCCTTCGCGACCAACCAGAGGCGAAGTTGATGCCTCAAAAATTACGGCTATGGTTGGCGGATCGATGGCTATCGGCTCAAGATCGACAGGTTCTTCGATGCTGGTATATACATCTCCAATATCAGCACCATCAATCCCTACAACAGCAGCAATATCTCCTGCGCCCACCTCTTCGCATTCGGTGCGTCCCAAATAGTCGAAGGTAAATACTTGCTTGATGTGAGCAGTCTCGGATGCACCTGATGCCTTGCGCACCAACACGCGATCTCCTTGGCGCAGTGTTCCACTCCACACGCGTCCAATGGCAATACGGCCAACGTAGTTAGAATGCTCAATGCTTACACACTGCATGGCTAGAGCCTGGTTCGCATCTATTGAGGGGCACGGCATGTCGTCTATGATCATATCGAGCAAAGGACGCATGTTGTCGTTAGTGTCCTCTGGGTCTAAGCGAGCAAAGCCTTGCAAAGCACTCGCGTATATCACATGCTCCATGGAAAACTCGAGCTGTTCGTCTGTAGCCCCAAGATCCAGCATT
>CAYWNN010000033.1:0-6425 GCA_964459685.1 uncultured Coriobacteriaceae bacterium | reverse complement strand
CTCGGAGCCTTATTGCCTATATAACAATCGTTCAAAATGGCATCAAAGCTTTGCCCTTGCTGGCATAACCACTCAAATGCATCGGCGATATGGATGCGTAGACGTCCTTGAGCTTGGGCGTGATATTCCTCTTCAAGACGGTCGAGATAGAAAAACTCATGTGCCAAATCTACGAGCGCCTCATCGAATTCAACAACGTCGATGGTGCAAGCTGGATGATGGGCAATGATATGTTTGGGGTAAGAAAAACCTCCCCCACCAAGCATGGCAAGCCGGCGGGGTTCTACAGGAGCGCGAAAAACCACATCGAACATCTGGGTGTAGCCAAGCGCAAGTTCGCAATAACGCACGCCTTCATAGCTTGCCGACTCAACAGCTCCTGCAACGTCGAGTACACGCAGACGCGCGCCATCTTCATCGCTTACATGATAGATGCGCGTGATACCACCAGCTGTTGTAAGCCTTACGTCTATCTTTATCCCCCATTATCCGAGTACTACATCGAGTGTCATCATAAGGGCAAAGCCTACTGCAAAGGCAAGTGTTGCGAGGTTAGAGTGGGTGCCTTGGCTTGCCTCGGGAATAAGTTCTTCTACCACAACGTACACCATTGCCCCTGCAGCAAAAGCCATGAGTTGAGGAAGAATAGGCGTTACAAAAAACGCGAAGATCACCGTGAGCACAGCTGCTATAGGCTCAACCACACCAGAGAGCATACCCATACAAAAGGCTTTCGGCTTGCTCATGCCATCACCTAACAGTGGCAGCGATATCACCGCTCCTTCTGGGAAATTTTGCAGGGCAATCCCCACAGAAAGCGCCATTGCTCCTGCAATAGTTACGTTAGCATTCTGTGAGAGAGCTCCAGCCAAAAGAGCACCACAGGCTGCTCCCTCCGGAATATTATGCAAAGTTACCGCAAGCATAAGCATCGTGGATTGCCGCAGTTGAGAAGGGCGTCCTTCGGGTTCATCCTCACCCACATGCATGTGCGGCACAAGCGAGTCGAGCGCCCACATAAGCGCAATACCTACTAAAAAGCCAATAAGAACAGGCAAGAGCTGCTCAATGCCCTCACCATCTGACATCTCTATTGCAGGAATTAAAAGCGACCACACCGAAGCCGCTATCATGACACCTCCTGCGAAGCCCAAAAATAATCTCTGAAGATTTGCATGTACCTCTTTAAGAAAAAATACGCACGCGGCGCCCATTGTTGTGCCGAAAAAGGGCACCAACACCGCAGCAAATATCTCGAGCGAATCAAGCATGCCAACTCCAATACAGCACTATTATTCGTTTACCTTGTTATCGTCTTTGAGTAGGTAGCCCTTATCAATAGCATCGGCAAAGAGTTCCTCTACGAGCTTACCCAAGCTCTGCGATGCCTTATGAATTTGAGCCCTTCTTTCAGAAGTTTGGCCATAGGAAACCTGATGCGTTTTCCAATCGTCGCCCTTATTAGCAAGGTTCAAAAGCATCGGCTGCATATTGTCTACCAAGTGAACCATACGCGCTTCAGGCGTTTCATTGGCCTCAAACTCTTCCCATAAGCCGTAGAGCTCTTGTGCTTGGTCGTCTGGCAGAAGCGAGAAGATACGCTGGGCTGCACGGCGCTCTCGACCATGAGCGAGGCGTCTGCCTTCTACGTCGTAGGCGTAGGTATCTCCAACATCAATTTCTACGACATCATGAATCAACGCCATGAGCATGGCACGGCTCAAGTCGAAGTCGTCGTTTGCATACTCACGCAAAACGTACAGCATAACAGCCATATGCCAGGCATGCTCTGCATCATTTTCACGCCGTACCAGGTTCAAAAGATGTGTTCTGCGTTGAATAAGTTTTTCCTGGTCGAGCTCTAAGATAAATGCTCGCTGCTGAGAAAAACGCTCTTTATCCACCTGAGATGATGACATCTGTGGCTCCTTTGTGTAGGGCGCCTTAAAACTTCTATGCTCCAAGATGCAAAAAGGTAGTCGCCGAGAATTAATGGGTAAAACTTCGTGCTATCTCACGATAAATGGTAGTGTACAGATACGTCGTAGTATTCGATTGCAAAAAAGCTGCCTCAGTCGAAAGGAAGCTGTATGGGAGTTGTTGCAGCCTTTGTTATGCCTCATCCGCCGATGGCGATACCCAATGTAGAAAACGAGCGTAAGCACCTCGTTGGTCACACCATTTCCGCTATGCGGGAGGCAGCTCGGCAACTACGCGAAGTAGCCCCAGAAACAGTTTTTATCATCACACCATATGCTGCATCGTATATCGACTACATTCACCTTTCACCAGGTAACGCCGCTTCTGGAAGCTTCGCTGAACTTGGAAATGATGAGCTTTCCTATGAAGTGCTCTACGACTCGGAACTTGTTGAACGCATTTGCACCGAGGTGGGACGTGAGGGCATCTCAGCTGGCACCCAAGGAACGGTAGATCCCAGTCTTGACGAGGGCTTCCTCATTCCTTTGCACTTCATACAAGAGTCCTTTGCCGAGAAAGAGTACTTCGCTCCCCTCTTTGTACGCTGTAGCATCTCTGGTCTTTCCCCCGCTGAGCATTATCGTTTTGGCGAGATAGTTGCCCGTGTTGCCCAGGAGATGCACCGTCGCGTTGCCATCGTTGCTTCAACAAACCTCTCCTGTCGTATATCGCCTGAAAGCCCTTACGGGTATAGCCCTGCTGGTCCTCTCTACGACTCTATGGTGTGTGGAGCCCTCAGCTCTACTGAATTTTTGCCACTGCTCACCGCAGAGCAATCTTTGCGCGAAGATGCCGCTGAATATGGATTAGCTGCCTTGCAAATATTGGCAGGCACGCTTGATGAAACTCGCGTGAGCTCTGACCTTATAAGCTATGAGGGACCTTTTGGTGTTGGCTACGCCGTCGCTTCCTTCTTCCCCACGGAAGATATCGGCACAGATCCCTCTCGCGACTTCCTTACGGCTTTTGAAGCGTGGAGCAAGCAGAGTCGCGAGCGCAGGCGCTCTAACGAAGATGCCTATGTATCACTTGCTCGCTCAGCACTTGAGACATACGTGCTTACCGGAGAGCAGCTCGACCTCTCACGTGATGTTTCAGAGGACCTGCCCGGTGAACTTCTACAGAGCAGCACCGGTGTATTTGTCACCATACGCCAAGCAGGTAATTTGCGAGGCTGCATTGGCACCATCATGCCGCACAGCGCTACCTTAGCCTCCGAGATATGTGCCAATGTTATAGCTGCAGGAAACTCGGACCCTCGTTTTCCGAGCATTACTGCAGATGAACTTGATGATCTCATCTACGAGGTAGCAGTGCTGCACGAGCCAGAAACCTGCACATTGGAAGATCTTAATCCCACGCTCTACGGTGTAGTGGTAAACACCCCCGATGGCAGGCGAGGCATCATGCTCCCCGGCATGGAAGGCATAAGCTCTGTTGATGAGCAGGTAATGGCTGCAGCGCTTAAAGGTGGCATCGCACTTGGCCGCGATGAGGTGTACTATCAGCGCTTTAAAGTAACGCGCCACCTATAACGCTGCTACAAACCCAGATCTATAGCTACCTCGTCTGCGCAGGCAAGTCCATCTTTTATGGCATTTACCACAACCGTTGAACCTTGTTTGGCATCTCCTGCTACATATATGCGGGCGGTGTCAGCACTTTGTTGACCTGTACTCTCGGGGGTTTCAGAAGCCCCGGAACGCTCATGGGTACCCTGAGCATCCTCGAAGACAGCTCCTTCAACAACCATCACCCGATGTGAGTCATCCTCAACAACAGGACGAATGCCTCCTCTGAACTCTTGCACCTGTACCCCTAGGGCATCGAATACCGAGCGTTCGGGACCAACAAAGCCTGTTGCTACAATAACGAGCTGAGCAGGAATAACGCGCTCAGAACCAGCAATAGGCTCGGGTGAACCCGAGGAAAAGTCGAGCGACACCACCTGCAAGCCAACGACATGACCACCTTCACGCATAACTTCCACGGTATTTGTTGCCCAACTGCGAGGATCAGCCCCTTGCACGCTTGTCGCCTCAATTTGACCGTAGTCGGTTTTCATGACATTGGGCCACTCTGGCCAGGCATTACCAGCTGCACGTTGAGTGTTTGGCGCAGGCATAAACTCAAGCTGCTGAATGGTTTTGGCCTTTTGGCGCAAGGCGGTAGCAACACAGTCGGTTCCAGTATCGCCCCCACCAATAACAACGACATCAAGGCCTTGAGCATCTATGGTGGGAGCCCCACCCTCTAAGACGGTACGGGTTGCGGCGCTCAGGTAATCTACGGCATACACCACCCCCGAACCAGATACCCCTGCCACATCAAACATGCGTGCCTCGGTAGCACCTGTTGCCACAACAACTGCATCGTGGTTTTCGAGCAATTCAGCAGCCACCTCAACGTCTGACGCATCGGTATTGCATTGAATTTGTATGCCACTTTCTTGCATAAGCTCGAGACGACGGTTAACGACCTCTTTGGGAAGCTTCATGTTAGGTATGCCATACATAAGTAAACCACCAGCCCTATCGCTCCGCTCTACTACCACAACATGAGCCCCACGACGCGCAAGCTCCCAGGCACAGGCAAGACCAGCCGGCCCCGACCCAATAACGGCAACCGAGGGTGCTCCCGCCTGTGCCGGAGGGAGCGGTGCTACGTATCCCTTTTCCCATGCCGCATCAGAGATAGCTCGTTCGTTATCTCGGATGGTTGTTGGCTCGTCGTTAAGACCGAGGTTGCATGCTGCTTCACACAGTGCTGGACACACGCGCCCCGTAAACTCAGGAAATGGATTGGTAAGTGAGAGGCGCTCGTAGGCTTCCTGCCATCTTCCTCTCCATACCAGATCGTTAAATTCCGGGATGAGGTTATGCAGCGGACAGCCGCTGGTACGCGCCTGTCCAAAGGAAATGCCACATTGACAAAAAGCAACCCCGCACATCATGCATCGGCTTGCCTGTACACGTTGCTCATCAGGCGTAAGCATGAGCGCAAATTCTTGAAAATCGGAGATAGTTTGCTGGGGTGGACGCACGCTGTGTTCTTTACGGCCAACCTCAAGATAGGCTCCTGGTTTGCCCATTACTTCTCCCCTCTCAATAGTTCGAAGGCACGCTCTATGGCTTCTTCGTATGTGTGTCCCGCGCTCTCATGTGCTGAAACCTGCTCCATGATGCGGCGATACTCGTAAGGAATAACTTTTACAAAATGTGTGCGAATATGCTCAAACTGATACAGCATGCGAATGCCACGAGGGCTTTGTGTACGTTCGACATGTTCTTCTAGGAGCGCATGTATCTTGAGGAAATCATCCTCACTGGGCTCTATGAGCTCTACCATTTCTTTGTTGCAGTGTGCATCCAGCGTGCCATATTCGTCGTATACGTAGGCAACGCCGCCGCTCATGCCTGCCGCAAAGTTTTGACCCACTTCACCCAAAATAAGAGCACAGCCGCCGGTCATATATTCACAGCCGTGGTTGCCAACTCCTTCAACAACCAAGGTTGCACCCGAGTTACGCACGCCAAAACGCTGTCCAGCCAAACCATTCACGAAGCCTCGGCCCGCAGTAGCACCGTAGAAAGCAACATTTCCGATACTTAGGTTTTCATCGAACCTGTATGTACATTTTTGCGATGGGCGCACCGATACAAAGCCACCAGAAAGTCCTTTGCCAAAGTAATCGTTGGCGTCACCTTCTACGTTCAGCGTAACCCCCCGAGGCAAAAATGCGCCAAAGCTCTGACCTGCAGATCCAGCGCAGTCGATGATAATAGATTCGTCGGGCAAGCCTTCTGGATGCTCCTTGGTAATAGCCGAGCCAAGCATGGTGCCCACGCAACGGTTGACGTTGTCTACATCTACTTGGAAACGCACGGACTCCATATGCTCACGAGCCGACTGCGTAAGTGGAACAAATAGCGTGGCATCGAGCGTTGCGTCGAGCTCAGGATCGAATGCCATCTCGGGCAGGTAGTGAGGAGCCTTTGCTCCTTCAACGCAATCATCATAGGCGGGCTCTACCTTTACCAGCAAAGGTGAAAGATCACAGGAGTTGGCTGAATCGTTGCCCTCAATGGTTTTCTGACGCAAACATTCGGTATGCCCCACCATTTCCTCAACAGTTCTGTAGCCAAGCTCTGCCATATAGTGCCTGAGATCCTCTGCGACAAACAGCATGAAGTTTTCTACATACTCGGGCTTTCCGGCAAAATGTCCGCGCAGGCACTGACTTTGGGTGCAAATGCCAACAGGGCAGCTGTCTTGGTGACAGTCGCGCTGCATGATACAGCCCAAGGCAATGAGGGGCATGGTGGCAAAGCCAAATTCTTCAGCACCGAGCAACGCTGCAATGCATACATCGCGTCCATCGAGGAGCTTGCCATCGGCTTCAAGGACAACGCGTGAGCGCAAACCGTTCATGAGGAGCGTTTGCT
>CAYWNN010000032.1:0-6468 GCA_964459685.1 uncultured Coriobacteriaceae bacterium | reverse complement strand
ACCTTGCGACCCTGACCGTCCGTGAGCCTGCCCTCATCGAGAATCTGCAACAAGATGTTGAACACATCCGGGTGTGCTTTTTCGATCTCGTCGAACAGCACCACAGAATACGGTTTTGAACGCACAGCCTTGGTAAGCTCGCCGCCCTCGTCATAGCCAACATATCCTGGAGGTGCGCCAACGAGCTTGGATACCGCAAACTTTTCCATAAACTCACTCATGTCGAAGGTGATAAGTGCGTCCTCACTACCAAAGAGAAACTCGGCCAAGCTCTTCGCAAGCTCTGTTTTGCCGACACCCGATGGACCCAAGAAGATGAAAGAACCACCTGGGCGACGCGGATCTTTTAGTGGCGAGCGCGAACGCCGAATGGTACGAGCAACCTTAGACACAGCCTCTTGTTGACCAACCACACGCTCATGCAGTGCATCTTCTGCGCGTAGAAGTTTCGAGGCTTCTGCCTCGGTGAGGTTGGATACCGGTACCCCCGACATCTCACTGACCACATCAGCCACATCGGCAGCGTCTACTATGACAACTTTCTCACCGGTGCGCTTGCGCCATGCTTGCTCAAGGTCATCACGCTGAGCTATAAGCTCCTTTTCGCGATCGCGCAGACGAGCCGCCTGTTCAAACTCCTGAGCCTGAGCTGCTTCGGACTTCATCTCGTGTACGCGTACCAGTTCTTCATCTACCGCAACAATCTCGGGCGGAAAGACAGTTTTGTGTACGCGGGTACGAGCGCCTGCTTCGTCGAGCACATCGATTGCCTTGTCGGGCAAGAAGCGATCTTGAATGTAACGGTCGGAAAGCTCTACGGCTTGTAGCAGCGCATCGGGCGTGTAGCTTACATGGTGATGCTCTTCGTAGCGCGACTGCAAACCTTGCAAAATGGCGAGGGTATCCTCAGTGCTTGGCTCACTAATATGTACAGCTTGAAAACGTCGAGCTAATGCAGCGTCTTTTTCAAAATGCTTGCGATGCTCATCTGCCGTGGTGGCACCAATCACTTGAATTTCTCCGCGTGACAACGGTGGCTTCAAAATAGAAGCAGCATCAACTGAGCCCTCCGCAGAACCAGCGCCAATGATCGTGTGAATCTCATCTATGAACAAAATGATGTCGTCAGACTCCTGTACCTCGGAAACAACGCGCTTTAGGCGCTCTTCGAACTCGCCGCGGTACTTAGAGCCTGCAACCAAAGCCGAAACATCGAGGGTATAGATTTGCTTGCCGCTTAGCATATCGGGCACCGCGCCTTGAGCAATAAGCTCAGCCAAACCCTCGGCAATAGCAGTTTTACCAACGCCTGGGTCGCCCAGAATAAGTGGGTTGTTCTTTTGGCGGCGCGCCAATATCTGCATAACGCGCTCTATTTCCGCATCGCGCCCAATAACAGGGTCAAGCTTGTTTTCTGAGGCTAGCTTGGTAAGGTTTCGTCCATACTCCTCGAGCATAGAGCCCTCTTCATGAGAGGGGTTGCCCCCGAACATCTCAGCGCTCAGACGCGCCTCAACGGGAACCTCTTCAGGATGACGGTTGTCTCCACGAGCAATAAGTTCATCTACGGCATTGCGGATTGCATCGGCAGAAACCCCCATACGGCTCAGTGCCTCCATGGCAATGCCATTGCCCTCGCGCACAATACCTAAAAGCAGGTGCTCGGTAGATATATAGGTTTGTCCATGCGACATCGTTTCGCGATAAGCATTTTCCAACACGCGCTTAGCGCGTGGGGTAAACGGAATATGCCCACCAGGAACAGGTTCGTCTTCGGGCTGAGAAATCTGCTTAATAGTTGCCAGTGTTTCCTCGTAGGTAATATCAAATTTCGCTAAGGCCTGAGCTGCAATGCCCTCACCCTCGCGAATAAGTCCTAACAAAAGGTGCTCTGTGCCCACATACATCTGACCCAGCGCACGCGCTTCTTCTTGAGCAAGGTTCATAACCTTGCGTGCCTTATCGGTAAATTTCTCGAACATAGAGAGATCCCTTTCCCCGTGCGACCATAGCGCACTAAACTCTGAGCTTTTTTACCCCGGTAAAGGTTTGCTCATTCTTACGGGGCTGCTCATATGTAGGGCTCTTATGAGTTGCGACCTGCTTCAGGGCGCATATGTGGGAACAGCAAAACATCGCGGATAGACGGTGCGTCACACAACAACATAACAATGCGGTCGATGCCATAACCAATACCACCTGCTGGCGGCATGCCGTACTCGAGTGCGCGAATGTAATCGGTGTCGTACTCCATTGCCTCTTCGTCGCCTTCGCTCTTTGCTTCCATCTGTGCAGCAAAGCGAGACTCTTGATCGACTGGGTCGTTAAGCTCGGTAAAGGAGTTTGCGTACTCGTGACCCGCTATAACCAGCTCGAAGCGATCGGTAAGACGCTCGTCGTTGGGCTTACGCTTGGCAAGTGGGGACACTTCAACGGGATAGTCGCACACAAAGGTTGGGTTCATAAGCGTGCACTCACCGAGCTCGTCGTACAGCTCGAAGATGAGTTTGCCCGCCCCCCACGATGCCTGATACTCGATATTGTGAGAGGCGCAAAGTGCGCGCAGCTCCTCGACAGGCGTATCTATCGTTATCTCGGTGCCTGTTACCTTACTTACCACTTCACACATAGAGAGCGAGGTCCACTCACCAGACAAATCGATAGTGTTGCCCTGATAGGTAATAAGCTCAGAGTCATTTACCGCAGCATTGGCTGCCTTGATGAGACCTTGAGAAAGTTTCTTCATACCCTCAAGGTCACTGTAGGCACAGTAGGCTTCCATCGTAGTGAACTCTGGGTTATGAGTTGGGTCCATGCCTTCGTTACGGAAAATGCGCCCAATCTCAAACACGCGATCGAAGCCACCCACCAGCAAGCGCTTAAGGTGCAACTCGGTAGCAATGCGCAGGTAGCACTCTTGGTTTAAGGCATTAAAGTGCGTAATAAAGGGCTTGGCGGTAGCACCCCCTTGAATCTCCTGCAAAATAGGTGTTTCTACCTCCATGTAGCCCTCTTGCGCCATGTAGTTGCGCATGGCGGAAATGATGGCAGAGCGCTTGCGGAAGGTATCGCGTACCTCTGGGTTCATGATGAGGTCTACGTAGCGTTGGCGATAACGCGTTTCTTTATCAGAGAGACCATGGAACTTCTCGGGCAAAGGTCGCAGGGACTTTGAAAGGATGCGCAGCGAGCTAGGCGCCACCGAAAGCTGACCGCGCCTCGTGCGCATAACCGTGCCCTCTGCTTCAACAATGTCGCCTACGTCGAGCTGTTTAAGCAGCTGCCAGGCATCGCCTAGGACATTTACGCGGCAAAAGAGCTGGATACGTCCTGTAGCGTCTTCCACAACAATGAAGGCAACCTTCCCCTGGTCGCGCACAGCACGAATGCGCCCTGCAACACACACAACATCCTCGGTGTGTTCACCGTCTGGCAAATCTGCATGACGCGCCTCAAGCTCGGCAGCACAGGCGTTTGCCTTACACGATGACGGATACGGGTTTATACCCGCCTCGATGAGAGCCTCTCTGCGCGCGCGGCGCATCAGCTGCTCGGCGGAATACTCCTCCCGAGTAGCGGGAGCATCGCTCGTGCCGGATGTTGGCACATCTAGAGCGGAAGGCGTTGTATCAGCGTTGGTAGTTGATGCATCTGAAGCAGAGGAGCTCATTAGAACGAAACCTTTACGATCTTGAAGCTACGGGTTCTGCCATTGGGAAGTGAATAGGAGACGGTCTCTCCGGCTTTGTGCCCCATCATCGCAGCACCCATAGGACTCTCATTGGAGATACGGTGCTCAAGTGAGTTGGTCTCGGTGGTGCCCACAATGGTGTAGGTGGCAACTTTGCCCTTCTCATCTTCTACTTCAACAGTTGAGCCAATAGATGCCTGAGCAACACGCTTTTTCTTCGGTGAGTCTTCGGTGATCGTTGCTGTTGAAAGCATGGCGCGAATCTCGGTAATACGAGCCTGAGTGCGCGCTTGTTCATCTTTGGCGTCGTCGTATTCAGAGTTCTCGGAAAGGTCACCAAACTCGCGGGCAGCCTTAAGCCGCTCAATGATTTCCGTTGTCTTTTCGCCCTCGAGATAGGCAAGCTCATCAACAAGTTTTTGACGGCCTTCAGGGGTGAGGATAATCTCGCTGTTGCTCATATGTTGTAATAACTCCCTCGTTATTAATTACTGAAGTTTGTTGCCACACTCAACGCAGAACTTGTTCTCGTGAGGGTTCTTGGTGCCACACTCAGGGCAGAACTTATCCTTCGCAGCAGCGCCTGTATTGTCTGCGCTTGCGCTGTCATCGTTGTCTGCGGACTTTTCAGAAGCAGTCGCGACCTCTTCTGGCTCAACATCTTCTACGTCCTCAGAGTTTTCAATTTGCTTATTGGTGGTGCTGGAGTTCATCTCGGCTTCAGCTTCATTCATGCCTTCGCGCACGTTTTTAACTGTCTTGCCAAGGGTTTTCCCCAGCTTGGGAAGCTGTTTAGGCCCAAAGATGATAAGTACAATTACAAGGATAAAGAGGAGCTCAGTCGAACCCATACCTAAGAACATGCTATCTCCTTACTCTGTATTTTTCGCATCTACAATGTTAGGTACCTGCAGATGATGGTCGAGATATATCTTGCCTAGTATACCTGACTCTGTGTATATCCAAGGACTTCCGTATAAACTCTTTAGCACTACCGTATTCAACCGCGTTTATGTAAGGAACCTTGTGAATCTGTTCAGGAGTCTATTCAGTATAAGCAGCCTAATATACAGCGCCATTGGTATTGCGCTTATTGTTATGTGCCGCGTAGCTGTGCCACGCCTGTTGCGCTGGCGCGGCATTTCTATGCGTCGCCACACGATGTTTGGTACCACCTTGGTATTCGACTCAACCGATGCTTATGGTGAGCCGGTACGTCTGCTTAATGTAGACGGAAAGTTCCAGTCTGTTTGCTATACCTCAGATGAGCTATGGTGTGAGCTTACCTGCGCCTACCATCGGCATTTTTCCGACATGCTATTTTGTGCTGGCTGGCCAGATAACGCTTTGGTCCTTGGCGGTGGTGGTTTTTCATTTCCTAAATACCTCATCGCACACGACGACTTTGTTCAGCTTGATGTATGCGAGATAGACCCCGCCATCATAACAATTGCTCGTGAGCATTTTCGCTTGGATGAGCTGCGCGAGCTTGCGGGAAGCCGCATGCGCCTGCTCATAGAAGATGGCTGGGCGTACTTGCTTGGCACGCACAATCGCTACGACCTTATCGTTAATGATGCCTTTGGCGGCAAAAAGTCCTTAGGTCCTACTGCAACACGAGAGGGAGCCTTGTGCATAAAGGAGCATTTGAGCGAGCAAGGTTTGTATTTTGCTAATGTCATCTCTCCGGTAAAGGGGAATAAAGCAGAGCCGCTCATGCGCACCATAGAGCTCTACCTTGAGATATTTGGGTATGTATACCTTTTCCCTGAGCTTCCCGAGCATCTCTCTAAGCCAGGTAATAACGCCTTTATTGCAAGTACGCGACCCTTGGCTGTAGATGGGGCAGTACATGCAACTACAGTCATGGATACAGCAGCGACGATGGATATGAAAACGGTGGTAGATGCGCCCCACTCGAGCGACACACCCCTGTGCCTTGCTTTTTCGCGCGAAAACAGCAGGAGGAGCTCTGCTGTGAGCTCCTCCTCATAAGCATCCCGAGCCGAGTCTATATATCGGGTGCGCTGGATGCAGCCACTATACGCCTTTGGCCGCAAATTCCACAGACTATTGTGGGTAGTAGCGAGTCCCTATCGCGCTATAAGTTGCCGGGTGTTACGTTTGGCGGCGCAAGCGTTATACAAAGCTGAGTTATGTCTTAGTCCTACATGGAGCTTCCATCTCTCTGTCACATGACCACCACAACGGGGTAGGATATACATGTTTTCAACCCTAGTAAGGAGTGCTATGCAACCCACAACCCCTTCGGCTGAAAAGCCTCTTTTCACTGCCAACTACACGCTCAGCCCTTCAATAGTGAGCGATGCTGCCACTGCCATGGACACCAATCGTATTCGCCATATATTCACCGGCGGCATGATATTTTCGATAGTTTCCATTATTGTGTTGCTGACACAGCAACCCTCTCATTACTGGGTATACATTGCTATCTCCTTCGCTGTGTCTATGCTGCTTGGCTTTCTTGCAGATAACACGCATAGAATCTTCATGCGCCGCCTTGCACGTCGCGGCTTCATCGCGTCGTATGCACCAGAATCCGAGCTTTTGCGCGTTCATGTAGATGTGTACGAGGACAGCATTTATTCGAAAGGTCCTGGTGCGATAGAAGCCACTCATAGCACCTCTGAGTTCAAAAACTTTTGGTGCGATGAGAATACGATCATTGTGCGCTTTACCGACAAGGAACTCGCAGTTATTCCGCGTTCCTCTATGTCAAACAGCCGCTACCTCAACCTTATCGACTTTCTCGACCA
>CAYWNN010000031.1:4866-6563 GCA_964459685.1 uncultured Coriobacteriaceae bacterium | reverse complement strand
GCGAAACTTCACGACCCGATTGGGTGATAGAGCAAGACATGCTCAATGCCATAGCAACTATCCTTGCCATGGCATGCCAGCTTCCATCAGGCGACCTCGACGGTCTCGGTATCCGCTGGAAAGTAGTACCGCGCTCCATGGTGAGCTGCTCCTCTGAAGAGTGTCTGCGCATGCGCTGTCCGTTTTTTACAGAAGGCTGCCTCGTACATGGCGCTCGTCGTCGTGCTGCGAGTGCAGATGTTGTGGTTACCAATCATTCATTGCTCCTACGAAACGTAGAAGCCGAAGGAAATATTTTGCCACCGGTGCGCCATTGGGTTATTGACGAGGCCCATTCGTTTGAGACGGAAGCCCGAAAGCAATGGGCGCAAGAGATCTCATCTGCCACGTGTCGGGCAGTATTTGAAAAGCTCGGCAGCGTGCGAAGCGGTGCCATTAGCACGCTTATTGCTCAAGCTGCGGCGCAAGAAGGCTCAACACTTGTTATTGGCTTGCTTACAAAAGCCGCATCAAACCTAAGTGCGGCATCAGCCGCTTGCGCCGATTTATTTGCTGAAGTGCACGAACTTTCTCAGCTAAATGTCACAAGCAGCGCCTACGATAATTTCACGCTATGGATTAGCGACGAGCTGCGCAGCAGCCCTACCTGGCAGCACGTGGAGCAGGCAGGAAAGGTCGCCCTAGAAAAGCTCGACGCATCATGCAAGTGCTTGGTCGAGGCGAACACCGCGCTAAAAGACATCATTCAAGACCCAGACGCCAATATTGCCGATGCTACACAAGAACTTATCAATATGCGCGACGCCATGCAGCTCATATTAGAAGGCGGCAACAAGAGCTATGTATTTTCGGCAGCGGTATCCCGAGCTGCTCACGCAGCACAAACAGAAATCTTGCGTGCAGAAAAGCTCGATATTGGTTGCGAGCTGTTTGAGAAATGGCTGCCAGATGTTATGAGCGCAATCTTTACCTCTGCAACACTTGCCGTGGGCAACGACTTTGCTCATTTTAACCACAGCGTGGGGCTCGACAACCTCTCCAAAGAGCAGCATAAAAGCGTGCAGCTCGATTCCAGCTACAACTTCGACGAGCAGATGGACATCGTCATATGTCAGGATTTGCCAGATCCTCGTACGCCGGACTATCTCCAAGAGCTTGAGCACCTGTTGTACGACGTGCATATTGCCATGGACGGCTCCGTGCTTACGCTTTTTACCAACCGAAGAGAGATGGAGCAGATGTACGAGCAGCTCGCTCCACGCCTATCTCAGCGAGGTCTCGAGCTAAGCATGCAAGAGCGCAGGAGCTCAACGCGCCACCTCAGAAATAGATTTGTGCAAGAGAAAACACACTCGCTATTTGCATTGCGCTCATATTGGGAGGGATTTGATGCGCAAGGAGACACGCTGCGCTGCGTTGTTATTCCTAAATTACCGTTTTCAAGTCCTCAAGAGCCGCTTGCACGAGAGCGCGACCTCCGAGAGGAGCGCGCGTGGTGGCGCTACTCGTTGCCAGAGGCGGTGCTTGCCGTGAAACAAGCGGCAGGAAGGCTTATTCGCACTGCCCAAGATACCGGCGTATTGGTGCTGTGCGACTCGCGGCTTATCACAAAAACTTACGGTCGGGTATTTGTGTCATCACTGCCATCCTCGCAGCACACCCTACTTAATCACGATGAAGTAGCGGGTCATATTGCC
>CAYWNN010000031.1:3377-4766 GCA_964459685.1 uncultured Coriobacteriaceae bacterium | reverse complement strand
CGAGGCAACCACATGCCGCCATAGTAGGGAAGGGATATGACTAACGTGCCATCTTCTGCTATGGTGCTCGAGCTTATGTGTGGCCAATCAAACAGGTTGAGGTATGTGCTGTCCTTAACATACAAGGTCACTTCTTGTGCAGCATCTTGCATTTGTGGTTCTTGGGTACGCAGTGCCTGCACCGCCGCCTTTTGTGCCTCATCTAAACTGTCCTCCCACAGACGCAGATTGCTCATACGATCAAGACGAAATACCCGCCTATCACAGCGGTCAAGATCGTATGCAGCAACGTACCACGCATCCAAGGCATGGTATGTTTCATAGGGCACAACTTTGCGCTTCCGCTCCTGCTCATCGAGATTCCCCTGATACAAAAACTCAACAGCCTGTGTATCGAGCAGAGCTTCTAGACAAATAATCAAGGCATGAACGTCGTGTTGGCGTATAAAACCAGATGCACTTGCGAGCGAGTCTTGTTTGGAGGTGGAAGTGGCTGGTGCAGAGGAGCTAGCCGCATCATCTGATGTATGAGAAAAATCCTTTGCAACGAAGGCATAGGACTGCTCGATTTTTTGACGAAGTACATCGTTGGACTCAATGCCGATGTTGTCGAGCGCCGCAATAAGAGCGGCGGTTTCACCTTGAGTTAAGCGACATGGATGGCCATGCACGCCAGCATCACTCATTAAGGTGATAGAGCTTTCATCGTCAGATATGCAAATAGGGAGATATACCTCGGCGTCAACATGAGCAGATATCTCAATCAGGGCATCAATGCAGCGCTGTGCCTCATCTAAAGAAATCCCAAAGCTGCTCGCAATACCTGCAGCAGAAACGGTATCGCCTTCGTGTGTTAGGGAACTCAAAGCTGCATACCGTATGCGTGCTTGAGGTATTCCACCACTTCGTCCTCGAGACGCGCTAGCCATGAGCAAGTACTCCTTCTAATAGCAGACGCCACTCATCGCAGAGCTCTTGTGGGGAAAGCGGGGTAATACCCAAGGCTATTGCCCAGCTTGCCGCAGCAGAACAGTTCGCTACATCAACTTCCCAAGCGAGCTTATCGCCGTGTTGTGCCCAGGTGCCCTTTCCTAAGGTTTCACGACGGACATCGTGCTCGTACTCATGAGGGACTTCAAACCGCGCCACAACAGGCTTGGCAGCGTTCCTTTTGGCGAGCCCCGCAGCAGGCTCAGTGCGCCCCGCAGCACCTTGCTCAGACCGCTCATCTCCAATTTGAAAAGGAAGGAGCCTCCAGTCGTTGATGTTGAAGTCCGACGGTATCTTGTATGCAGTTTTTCGAGGCGTTACCTTGCTGATGCGATCAATGCGATACCTACGAATAGCAGGTGTTGTCTGACCATTCTCAACGGACGCTGCAACCGCATA
>CAYWNN010000031.1:0-3277 GCA_964459685.1 uncultured Coriobacteriaceae bacterium | reverse complement strand
TCGAATCGTCTACCAGTGAGCGAGCAGCAATGCTTAGCAAGGACGCCTCACGATCGCTCAGGCAAACTTCTCCTACAAGTGTTTTTTCAGCGTCGAGCTCCCAGCCGCCATCCTCAATATCTACATCCGATTTTTTCAGAAAAATTCCGAGCAATGTAAGTGCTTTGCGATCGCGATAGAAGGCCTTCTCAAAGGCTTCCCAAGAGGCTTTATCTGGATAGTGAGCTTGCTTTATATGCCTCACAGAAAGAGGGTGTTGAGCATTAGTAAAGTCTGTCGCAAGATCTACCAAACGCATCGCCTGAATTTCATCGGCGTTATGCTTGCCGTCATTCTTATCGAGGCAATCCATTTTTGGCATATACCCTCCGTGACACGCGTCAGCTCTTTGGTATGATTAACAGCAGCTTTACTCAAGTACGCTATGGAAACAAATTATACGCACCCTTATTTTGTAGGTCTTCGGAGGCGCAGCATATGGCCAACAATCAAGACTTCTTTGCGTATCTCAATGAGAACATTACTATTGCTCCGGCAAACAGCGAAGAAGAACTTCAAGCCTCTCAAACAATAGAGAGCGTTTTTAAGCAGTATGGTTTTGAAACATCTATTCAGGATTTTTCCGCCTCAGCAGGCGGTGGTTTTATTACAGGTGTTCTGTGTATAGCGACTGTCGTAGGAGCCGTGCTTGCCGGCACACAAATTTCTAACTTTGGACTCATTGGCTTTGTTATTACCGTAGTTTGTGCGGGACTGTTGCTTGCACGCTTCGTAGGTTATGACCTCTTGAGCGGGCTCGACAGCTCTGTTCGCAGCCAAAATGTAGTTGCCATTCATCGTGCGTGCGGAGACAAGGTAGAGCATGGCAGCCGCCCCATCGTTGTGGTTGCTCACTACGATACTCCGCGGAATAGCTTGTTGTACCAAGGACAGCTTGCCAAAATAACTTCTGCTGTATTGCAAGTATTGCCAGTGCTGCTCATAGCGATGGTAGTGCTTTCCTTCTTGCAGCTCATGGGCTTTATCCCCGCAACTGCTCGCCGAGTAATTTGGGCTCTTGCAATCGTTGCATCATTGCCCGTTTTGTTTACTGGTGTTGCTCAAATATCCACGCGTTTTATGTCTTGTACCGAAGGCGCAAACGACAACAAGTCGGGTGTGGCAGCCATGTTGGCTGTCGCAAAACGCGTGGGTCTTGCAGCTCAGGGCTATGCGTCAAGTGATCTTGAAGCACACACACACGATGCGCAGGATGAAGCAGATGTGCCAGCCGATCGTACCGCGGCATTATCACAAACACGTCCTCTTGGTGAAGCTATCGAGCTCGAAGCTGTTGAGGGGGTGCGCCATGGCGCCGAGGTTTTGGCAGAGCTCGGCATTTTGCCTACAACTTGTACCGTTACCTATATAGAGCCGAAGCTGGGCGCACGAGCCATTGTTACAGAAGAAGCAGATGCGCCAGCAGTTGATGGTGAGCCGGCAGCTGCGGACGAGCAAGCGGGCATGGGCGAGTCGCTTGGCGAGGACGGGTTGGCAAGCGCGGACGGTCTGAGCGTTGAATCTGTTGACAGGGAGCTGCCAACAGATGATGTTATCCCCGACAGTGCACCTATAGGAATCCCACTAAGCACTGGATTTAGTGGCTCTGATGAAGATTTTTTGTTTACACAGCAGCCAGAAGAGCTGCCAAGCGAGCAGGTTCCAGTTGAGCAACCCGCAGCCGAACAGCATCCGGGTCTACGCGAGCGTATAACAGCTTTGTTCCAGCGGAGCTTCGATAAAGACCTCGCTGACGACCAGCTTAATCTTAACAACACAGATAACAATGGCGCTGGTGACGTGGGTAGCGCTGCAGGCACCGTGGATGATGCTGCAATTGGTACGAGCACTGCAAGCAGTGTGAGTAATGCCGCTGACAAAACAGTTGTTGCTGCGCCGCTCAACACCTACGCTGACAAGAAACCAAGCACTTCTCAACAGCCAGCGCGCTCAGCGACGCAGAGAGCTGCGTTGTTTGATTTGGCTGATCCATCGAAAGACTCCATCGATCCACTCGATGCTCCAGGAGATGTGCCCGTACCTCAGCCACTCGATTTCAATGTAAGGTCCTTCGCAGACCCCCAAAGTCCTTCAAATCAAGAGATGAATAACCTCGCTTATCAAGATCAAAGCCAAGGCGCTCAGCAAATGCTGGATCCAGTGGATAACAGCCAACAAAAACGGAAGCGCCGCGGGCTGTTTAACAAGCGCAAGCGCCAACAAGAAGAGTCCCTGAGCAATTGGCTGGGCGTGGACGAGGACTATAACGCCAAATCTGATGGTCGCTCTATTGGTTCGTGGGACAACTTCAACTCCGAAGATAAGTGGAAGGGCGGCGCTGCTTTTAACGAGCGCTTCCGCGTCATTGAAGGCTCAGCGCCAAGTGTGGACGACGGACTGACGGTAATACCGGTCGACGATGTGGTGCCAACAGATCAAACACCGTTTTCAGATAGTGCTGCCCAGAACAACATGTTCGGTGATGCTATAAGTGAAGCGGAGCTTCGCGATGCCAGCCTATCACTTGGCGATGATGACCTTATCGCTCATGACATTTACTTTGTTGCTCTTGGTGCCTCAGAGTGTGCTCATGCGGGCATGAAGGCATTTTTAAGCAAATATCGCAAAGACTGCCGCGGTGCCTTCCTGTTTAACCTCAGCTGTGTTGGTTCTGGTGTGCTCACCATCCTTACGGAAGAGGGTCTAGACAATCGTCGTAAGGCAGATCGCCGCTTGGTGCGACTTATTCGTGATACCGCTCGCGACATACACGTTGACCTCAGCGAAGGCACTATGCGCTGGGGAGACACTGACGCGACACCTGCGATGCGTACGTCTATGCGGGCGGCAACCATTGTTGGTTTTGATGAGGCGGGCATGCCAGCAAGCTCTCACACACAAAGCGACACAGCCGATGCCATTAACACCCACCAAATTGACGAAGTTGCAAGCTTGGTAGCCGAAACCATCAGGCGTTCGTAGCGCTTGCATCAAGCACTATCTGCTGAGTGGTACTTGACGCTTGGGTAAAGGTAATGGCACAGCGCCATGGCTGCTGGGGTAGTTGTGAAGAGCAGGTAATAAGCGTGATGCTCTGAGTAATTGCTTCGCAGGTCTCGTCCTTCTTAACACTTGCTGCTTCCCACACCTGGGAAAACCATTGGTTTAACTCAGCCAAACTACCTGTCCGCTGAAAGTAGAGCTCATCTGTCTCAGAGATACGAGCTGCGCAGCTCAG
>CAYWNN010000030.1:0-6669 GCA_964459685.1 uncultured Coriobacteriaceae bacterium | reverse complement strand
TCCATAATGCAGGATATTTCGACATTGGGGAAGGAGCTCTTCTCCATCATGGAGCGACGGCTTAATGGCGAGAAGGGAAATCCTATTGCCACCGTTTTAAAGCCTACATTTATTGAGGATGGAATCAGCTTTTAGCGAGCGAAGTGCTTGCTGGGATAGTTGTTCGAGCGCAACAGATGGCTTTTGATGAGAAGACATGCCACCTAAAGAATGCCACCTAAAGAGGAATTCTAACCGTTCAAGGAAAACTAAATAATCGACATCCCGCTCTCTTGTATTTTGATATCCACTTGGTGAACAAACGTTTGCTCATAGATCTCCTTGTCATACCGATTGGCTTGCTGAGAGCTTAAAAGCAACATGAACAAACGTTTGTTCATTTGGAAATACAAAGGGAAGGGGTTTTTAATGAAGGTCGTTATCACCCCGCGTGGTTTCGCTCGTTACGGAAGTGAAGAAATCCAGCGCATGGAATGTGCTGGTCTTGAGGTTGATGTAAACGACACTGGCAGCCCCTATGACGACAGCACCTTTTTGGCTAAATCACAAGATGCAGACGCTCTCATTGTTGGAGTGGATAATGTCTCGGCTGAATTTCTTAGCAAATGTCCCCGCTTGAAGGTTGTCTGCAAGTTCGGCGTTGGTGTGGATAACATCGCAGTCGATTATTGCGAAGAACATGGGATTACCGTTGGTCGTACGGTGGGGTCTAATTCTGTGTCAGTTGCTGAAATGGTTATAGCCGAAATGCTTGCAGATGCGCGTTACCTGGTGAAGAGCATCACAGATGTCAAGGCAGGAAAATGGAGCAAGCGTACCGGAATAGAGCTGTATAAGAAAACGCTCGGTATCATCGGCTTCGGAGCTATTGGACGTCATGTTGCTCGCATAGCCCGCGGCTTCGAAATGAATGTATGCGCCTATGATATTAGCCCCATATCAGATGACGATGCGCAAAATCATGGTGTTAAAAAGACATCTTTTACCGAGCTACTTCGTACCTGCGACTATGTGTCCCTGCACGTTCCACTTACCGATTCAACCAGAAATATGGTCGCTCGAGAAGAGCTTGCCTTAATGAAGCACAACGCCTGCCTCATCAACACCTCACGTGGCGGAGTAGTGAATGAGGACGATCTGTACGAGGCCTTGCGGTCGGGAGTGATTCGATCGGCCTGTTTCGATGTCTGTGCTGTGGAACCTCCGGGTGAAGCCTATCCACTTCTTTCGCTTGACAACTTCATGCTTACGGCGCATATCGGGTCCCGAACTGTCGAGGCAGAAAAACGATCCTGCCAGATATCAACCGATGTCGTTTTGAAAAACCTTGGTTTAGCTGAGTAGGGGTGAGCGTGGTGAACATTATCCTGGCAACACATGGACCTTTAGCAAAAGCGCTTCTTGATTCTGCTGAGATGATATATGGCGAGATGGATATCGAGACAGTATCGCTTACGCCCGATATGTCCTTCGAGCGCTTTACGGAAATCGCATCTGAGCTTCTTGAAAAACACGAAGGCGACACGCTCGTACTCACCGACCTGTTCGGCGGAACGCCCTGCAATGTATTTACTGCCCTAACAAGGAAATACAACCACGATGTTGTAGCAGGCATTAACCTACCAGCTCTTATCGAGGTTTATTCAAGCTCTCGCAGCAATCCCTGTCCCACAAAAGAAGAGCTTATTGACCTTGCCGTCGAGTCAATTGGGGCGAGCGCTGTGCATGTCAACGCTCGCATTGCATGACCTTGCAGCAAGAAGAAATTTGTATGGCAAAGCAAGCCATTGAGGCGAAGGAGCGAACATAATGGTACTTCAGAAAGCCCATGTAACTCATAAAATTTATGACTGTGGCGCTATGGTAGTCGCGCGAGTGGAAACTATCGAACGTGGCAAAGAAATAGCCCGAGGCTGTCTTAGTGGCGGGGTAAACGTAATAGAGATAAGCTACACCCTGCCTAATGCTGGCGAAGTAATCGCTGCGCTGCGCTCTGAATTTGGCGAGCAGATTACGGTTGGCGCAGGAACGGTGCTCGATTCGGAGACAGCTCGCGATGCAATCCTAAAAGGTGCTGAATTCATTATTGCGCCGACACTTTCGGAAGATGTCGCAACAATCTGCAATCGTTATCAAATACCTTACGCTCCGGGATGCGCCACCGTTACTGAGGCGGTACATGCTCTTGAACTTGGAGCCGCTTTCATAAAGTGCTTCCCCATCTCTGATTTCTATGGTCCAAAGCTTGTCTCTGTTTTTAAGACGCCGATACCAACCATGCCAATTTTGGCATCGGGAGGCATCAATCTAGACAATCTTGCAGATTACGTTCAACGAGGAGCAGATTGCTGTGGTCTTGGAGGGCTTCTTACCAAAGGTAGCGAGAGTGAGATTGCCCTTAACGCGTCGCAGGTAAGAAAAATCATCGATGAAAACCGATAGGCATCAACTCGATTAAGGGGGATCAGCAATGGCAGAGATAGTCTACGCGCGTATCGACGATCGCCTTATCCACGGACAGGTTATGACGCATTGGTTGGCTCATGTTGAGGGCAATCGAATTGTCATAGTCGATGACGGGGTAGCAAAAGACGATTTTATGGCTTCGATAATAACCGCTGCGGCACCTAAAGAAATAAAAACAGAGGTGCTATCGGTGGCAGATGCTATTACCAAACTGACGACACCTAGTTCTGACAATGGTCGGATTGTGTTGCTGGCAAAAGGTCCTGAAACATACTGTGAGCTACTGAAAGGAGGAGTGCCGCTTAAGGAGGTATGTCTTGGAGGGTTAGGATTTAAATCTGGGCGAGAGAAGCTGTATCAAAACATCACCGCTTCTCCAGCAGAACGCTTGTCTCTTAAGGAGCTCATCGACGGCGGCGTTGATGTGTATATACAGGTCGTTCCTAACTCCGAACGAGTGGATCTAAAAACTCTCATCTAGAAAAGAAGGTGATGTAAGGTGCAGGTTTCTATAATCCAGGCAATCCTTATAGGATGCGTCTATTATCTTGGGGCGAATGGAACGCCATGGTTCACCGTAAACCTCGGTTGGGCATTTAGGCGTCCGCTACTTCAAGGTACTGCTGTTGGCATTGTTCTTGGAGACCCGGTTACAGGATGTATCGTTGGCGCCGCCATCAATGTTATCTATCTGGCACAAGTTACCGCTGGCGGCGCTCAGACAATGGATGAAGGTCTTGCTGGAACATTAGGCGCGGCCATCGCTATTATCTCGGGGCTTGACGCCGAAGCTGCCGTTGCCCTCGCTGTGCCCATTTCACTTTTGGGCAACATTCTTTGGACCATCTATATGACCGGCGACAGCTTCATCGTTCACAGGATGGATGCACTTGCCGAAAAGGGCGATGCACGAGCGTTGTGCATTTGGAATGTTGCGCCATCGCAGATCTTCAAAATAATTCTCTACGTCATTCCTGTTGCGTTTGCAGTATATGCGGGAGCTGATGCTATTACTGGTCTTGTAGCAACCCTTCAAGGCTCCATCGTTAACGATTGCCTAACGACCATCGGCACGATATTCCCAGCCATCGGTATCGCAATTAACTTCAGGGCGATTCTTAATTCTTCAGGCAATAAAGTTTACCTCTACTTCCTGATTGGTTTTGTACTGTACGCATATCTCAGTCTTCCGCTTGTTGCCATTTCCGTGATTGCAATCTGCGTTGCTTTCTTGAATACGTCTGATGGCACCGAAGTCCCTACGACTGAGTAGCTTTAAGCTTGAGAGGATTGATCATGGAAACAACTGAGACGAAGGTGACAAATGCGGCAGGCGTAGAGGCTCCTGAGCAGAAAGTAAAGTTGTCTCAAGCCGATGTGTTTAAGTCATTCCTTATCTGGACGTTTTTCAGCCATAGTACCTATAGCTATGAGCGTTACCAAGCTCCGGGTGTTGTACACGCACTCGCTCCAAGCCTCGAGAAGCTTTATGGCAAAGATACTCCCGAGCTTAAAGAGGCACTCGTTCGCCATATGGAGTTCTTTAATACCGAACCAAACCTGGGTGGATGCATTATCGGTGCCAGCCTAGCTCTTGAAGAGCAGCGTGCCAACGGTATTGATATCGATCCCGATATGATTTCCAACCTTAAGATTGGCCTTATGGGTCCGTTCGCTGGTATTGGAGACACTATTTGGCAGTCGACGCTCAGTCCCATTGCCCTCAGTCTCATTCTGGGCATGGCTCAAAGCGGCAACCTCATTGCCCCAATTATCTACCTGCTTATCATCGCGGTCGTGTTGTTTGGTGAGGGCTATATCTCCTTCATGAAGGGTTACGAAGCCGGTCGCGACGGTATCAACCAAATTGTCCAAAGCGGCATTATCCACTCTCTAACCAGTAAAATGGCAACAGTGGGAGGCATTCTTCTCGGAGCCCTTGCCGCGTCATACGTCACCGTTTCTTCTGGTCTCGTGCTGGCAACAGAGGCGGGAACGGTTGATGTTCAGACGGGGATTCTCGATAGCATCTTCGTTGGACTGCTTCCGTTGTGCATAACACTTCTAACGGTCACGCTTCTTCGAAAGAAATGGAGCGTCAATAAGGTGATGATTGTCCTTGCTGTTATCGCGATTGTCGGTACGGTAATCGGATTCTTCTAAGATTGAATACGAGCCGATAGAGGCTATTCGGGGGCTTTTCAGATGCTGCTGAGGAGCCCCCGATATCGTGGCTGAGCATGCTACGTTGAGCATGCTACGTTCTTTCATGGGTAAAAGTTTCTGGCGTGCCCAGCAGCGGGAAGCGTTATTCATTTGGGTTGGTTTCTATGAAAGTTATTCTCAATGCTGATGACTTTGGTATGACGCACGAAGCAAACCTTGGCATTAAAAAAGCCTTAACCGAAGGCTTTGCCTCACAAACCTCGGTGGTTGTTAATACCAACTACTTCGATGAGGCGGTGGATATTGCCGAGCGCTACGGCTTTAAGGATAGGGTCGGTCTTCACATCAACCTTTTTGAGGGCACTCCCTTGACCGGGGGAATCAAAAAGCACAAGCGTTACGCATTCTATGACATGTTTCGCTATAACCCCAACAAGCTGCAAAAGTACTTTCCAATGGATGTGGACGTTCTCCGGGCGGAGCTTGAGGCGCAGATCGAGAAGTATCTATCGGGTGGTTTCACGCTCATGAATATTGATTCTCATCACTGTGCTTTCTACGATGCCTCAGTTTTGGCTGCGCTGCTTCCCCTTCTGAAAAAGTACAAATTCCGTTCGATACGATATATCGGAAATAGCTATTTTGACGGCTCGCTTGTGCATGAGCTTTATGGCAAGCGATGGATTAAACAGGTTGATGAGCTCGGCTTGGCACATGTTAACTATTCAAGCAGCGTTAACACGTTTTGTAAGAATAAAGAGTCGAACAACCCTGCCTTAATGAATGAGGATTTAGTCGAAGTCTATGTACACCCAGTACTCGTGGGAGAATACTTCATCGATAACTATACGGGTGGCACGCACATGGAAGATGGCTTTGCACGAAGCGGGCTTGACAAGGTTCAGTTCATCACCTCGGCAGATCTTTAATATAAGGCGTTGCTAGCTCGGGGCTTCGAGTCCTTGCCCTGTGCGAGTCCATGCTGTAGGTCGCAGGCATCGTACGTTTTTTGAGTGTTTTGCGCGCTCGCTCGCTCGCTTGCGGCAGCCCTTCCTTCTTGCTATAGACTTAGCTCACGGTATACCTACCGAGTAGCGCAGCACAAACACAACTGAAACGAAGCAAGCATGGCAACAAAGCGAGCCTCTCAAGGCACAACACAGTCTTTTTCTTCGCGCATGCGCGCGCGGCTTCAGTCGATGCTATCGAAAACGGATGGCATTGACGCTTTTCATAACCGTACGTTTCTCGCGATATGCGCGATAGTGCTCGTGGGCATATGGATGCTGTATCCGGCGGTACAGAGCTTATATGTAGCCAATCGCGAGCAACAAGTGCTTGCCAAGGAGCTTGAAGCTTACGAGGCAATTATCGAGATGCTTCAGGAAGAAAATGAAACACTGCTTACCCAAGAAGGAATCGAGGCTGCGGCACGTGAGCTTGGTTTGGTTGAAGAAGGAGAAGTAGCAGTAGAAATTGAAGGCGAGACCGATGACGACTCCTCAAGTGATGCGATAAGCGAATCTTTGCTTTTAGAAGAGGAAATCGCAGAGATGGTTCATGATTCATGGCCATGGTATATACGAATAGCCGACTTTATCTTTGGCTTTGATCCAACGGAGGTATAGCGGTGTCTCGTCTTGCGGTAATTGATATTGGTACCGTTTCGGTACGTCTTGCCATTGTTGATTCGAGCGATTCGCAGCCGAGCTGTGTGTATCGAGAATCGAATATTTGCAACCTCGGCGAGGGGCTTTCAGCAACAGGAAAAATCCAGCGCAAAGCCATCAGGAGAGTATGTGAGTGCGTGGATGCATATCTCGCACACGCACGGCAACACGAGGCGGACTATGCTGCGTGCGTCCTTACCAGTGCTGCTCGTGATGCAACAAATGCCATAGATCTTTTAGCAGAGCTATCGCTGAGAAAGCTTGTCCCTCAGATAATTACCGGAGATACCGAGGCGGCGCTTGCTTATATGGGTGCTGTGCAAGATTTCGAAGATGAACACATTTTGCTGTGCGATAGCGGTGGGGG
>CAYWNN010000029.1:0-6742 GCA_964459685.1 uncultured Coriobacteriaceae bacterium | reverse complement strand
AAGCACTAAAGCTAGGTGCCCAGCTCTGAGTGCGGCGCTGCGCGCCGAAACTCTGTCGCTGGGCACCATGCATAAACGTGCCTATGGGACGTCCGTGCGAGTCAGGACTGTTTAAGCATTACGACAAGCAGTAATAGGGGCAAGGGGCTTCAGCGCAGTTCCGCGTGAGCCGAACGTGCCAGTGGCACGTTCGTACAAGTTAGGACTGTCTGAGCATGAAGCCCCTTGCCCCGCAAACTATGCCTAGCTCTTGGCAGCTGCCATAAGGGCTGCTTTAACCTCGGTATCCGTCTTGAGCGTCATAATCTTAGCCGTAAGCTCGTCTGCTTCCTGCTTAGACCACTGAGAAATGACCTTGCGGGTACGCAAAATCGAGGGAGCACTTACCGAGAACTCTCCCAAGCCAAAGCTCAAAAGTACCGGAATCAGCAGTGGGTCGGCAGCTGCTTCACCGCACATGCCAACCATAATGCCAGCCTCAACACCGCTTTCAATGATGCGCTTGAGCGAGCGCAGCACGGCAGGCTGATACACGTTGTACAGATAGCCTATGCGATCGTTTCCGCGATCTGCGCACATGGTGTAACCAATAAGGTCGTTGGTGCCAATGGAGAAGAAGTCGCACTCCTGAGCCAAATCATCTGCAATAAGTGATGCAGCAGGAGTTTCAATCATGGTGCCAACTTCAATATCCTTGTTGTAGGCAATGCCCTCGCTGTCGAGCTCCGCCTTGCACTCATCGATGAGTGCATTTACATCGCGAATCTCGGAGAGGCTTGTAACCAAGGGAACCATAATTTTGATGTCGCCAAAGGCACTTGCGCGAAGCAGGGCGCGCAACTGCACCTTGTACTGCTCTTTGTTCGCCAAACAGTAACGAACGGCGCGGAAGCCCATGAAGGGGTTCTCTTCCTTTTGCAAATCGAGATACGGAATCTCTTTATCGCCGCCAACGTCGAGAGTACGAATGATAATCGGCTGGTTTTTCATACGGATGGCTACCTTTTGGTAGGCCACAAACTGCTCATCCTCGCTGGGCAACTCGTCTGCATCCATGAACAAGAACTCAGAGCGGAACAGACCAACGCCTTCAGCATCGTTCTCTGCTGCACCATTGGCATCCTCGGGGTTACCAATATTGGCAACAAGCAGCACTTGGTCACCATCGGCAGTAAGAGTTGGCTTGCCACGATATGCTTCCAAAGCAGCCTTTTCTTCAGCAAACTTAGCTGCCTTGTTACGATACTTCTCAAGCTCTGCATCAGAGGGCTCAACGATAACCTTGCCATCGCTGCCATTTACTACTACGAGCTGTCCGCCCTTAATGTTTTCGCAGCAGCCTACAACAGAAAGCACGGCAGGAATCTCAAGGGCACGAGCAATGATTGCAGAGTGTGAGGTGCGTCCGCCCGTTTCGGTAACAATGCCAGCTACATGCTCTTTGTCGATGGTGGCTGTCATTGATGGGGTGAGATCTGCAACAACAACAATGGTGTTCTCGGGCAAGTTAGAAAGATCTACGAGCTCAACGCCCATAAGCGAGGCAAGCAAACCCTTCTTTACGTCTGCAACATCGGCAGCACGTTCACGGAACAGTGGGTCGTCCATTGAAGAGAACATCTGGTAGTACGCATCATATGCCTCTGACACCGCCTGCTCAGCACAAATGCCGGAATCGATGGCATCGCCAACCGTCTCCAAAATGGCGTCGTCTGTTGCAAAGTCGATGTGCGCCTGCATAATGCCGGCTTCTTCTTCAAGACCGCCCGCTTGCATGTCAGCAATTTGCTGCTCTGTTTTGGCAATGAAAGCATCTCGGGCAGCGGTAAAGCGCGCCTTTTCTGCTTCGGGATCTTCGGGAGCCGTTGGCACAAACGACAGGTCGGGCTCGACCGCAACCTGTGCAATACCAATGCCGATGCCATCAGATGCGTTGACGCCTTCGTACATGGAGACCTCCTATCTAGAAGCGCTCACATTAAGCGCTACAATCCGGCTTCTCTCATCTGCTCTTCGAGGAGCTTGAAATATCTTTCAACCGTGGCTCTCCGAGCAAGGCCCCTGCTCGCTGAGGTAGCAGAGCCACAGCAGTTCGCATAACGCAGCGCCTCATCGTAAGATGCGCCCTGGTCGACCTTTGCAAGAAAGCCCGCAACCATTGAATCGCCTGCACCGGTTGCATTTACCAGACGGATTTTTGGCGCCAGGCTAATGTGCTCCTTGCCATCGGCGTCCACGAGAGCCGAGCCGTGCTTGCCGCAGGACACAATAACGTTTGCTGCACCCTGCTCGTGCAAAAGGTGGGCATAGGGCATAACTTCTTCTGGAGTCTCGGGGTGAACATCGAACAGGCGCCCTACTTCGTGGTTGTTTGGCTTAATAAGGAATGGGCGGCGAGGTAGCGCCTTCAGGAGTTCTTGGCCGGGAGCATCAACAACAAAACGGATGCCACGACCGGCAAACCTTCCCATAATCGTGTCGTAAATGGTATCGGAGAGCGTGGCAGGAATTGAGCCAGTAAGCACCAGCGTGTCACCTTTGCCAATGACTTCCATACGAGAAAAGAGCTCATCAACTTTCGACTGAGGCACTTTGGGACCAATACCGTTAACCATTGTCATAACAATGCCGTTGAGCTTAACGTTAATACGGGTATTGCCCCTATCGAGACGTACGAAGTTACAAGTAACACCACTGTCTTGGAGATGCTCCAAAACGTAGTCTCCGGTGAATCCCCCCAACAAACCCATCGCAATATTGCTTACACCAAGCTCATTGAGCACGGTTGAAACGTTAATCCCGTTACCGCCACAGTGAAATTCTTCCTGTGAGGAACGGTTGGTATAGCCCATATCGAGTGTTGTGGGCTGCATAACGTAATCCACCGCTGGGTTAAGGGTTAGGGTGTAGATCAACGAAGGCTCCTTCCAAGCTTCAGTGAAGGCTTAAGTATGACGCAAAAATGACCGATATGGAGCAACATTACAAAAGATAACGAATGTAGGCGTTCAGCAAAAGCATGAATATAGATATCTATTAAAAGATGACGAAGCTATTGTGCATAATTATGCTCTACACTTTGATGCGCTATCTTTCGCGTCCATAGCTCAGTTGGATAGAGCACCGGACTTCTAATCCGGGTGTCGCAGGTTCGAATCCTGCTGGGCGCGCCACGTTATTAACGCGAGGTACCCGCGCAGACTGCAGTGCTGCGCACTGAAAGATCTGCGCTGGGTACCTCGCCCCAAATGTACCTAGAGCTAAGCCTGTGGTGCTTCGCGCCTGGTGCCAAATACCCATACATATGAGAAGGAGTAAGGAGCTTCACGCGCAGTTCCGCATGAGCCGAAGGTGCCGTTTCCGGCACGTTCGCGCGAATCAGGACTGCTCGAGCATGAAGCTTCTTGCTCCTTCATCGTGAGATGCCAGGCGCCTCATTACTTAGTTATGGCTTAGGAAGTGATTGGTGCGCCCTCAGGGATTCGAACCCTGGACCTTGGGATTAAGAGTCCCCTGCTCTGGCCAGCTGAGCTAAGGGCGCACATGGGGTGGGTAATGGGGCTCGAACCCACGACCTACGGAGCCACAGTCCGTCGCTCTGCCAACTGAGCTACACCCACCGTGATAACGCGCATAAAGCAGCTTGTACATTATGGCAAATTACATGCGCATTGCAAACGGGAATTTAAGAAATTGCCTAACTCACACCTATCTGCAAGCTGAGAGCTACCAATACATCCCATAAGATGAATCACACAAGCTGAACTCTGCGCTCGTTGAAGCCTATACCAAAAGCTCCGCAATTTGTACGGCATTGGTTGCAGCGCCTTTGCGAATTTGGTCGCCGCAGCACCACAATGACAACGCCGATACATCATCTGGAGCAGAAATATCACGACGTACGCGTCCCACATACACAAGATCCTTGTCGCTTGTCTCAAGTGGCATGGGATAGCGTGACTGCTCGGGAACATCTACCAAACATACTCCCGGAGCATCGTCGATGGCTTGCTGTGCCTCGGCAGGAGTAATGGGACGTTCAAACTCAACGGTAATTGACTCCGAATGAGAGCGGACCACAGGAACACGCACGCAGGTACAGTTCACACGAAGATGTGGCAGATGCATTATCTTGCGACCCTCGCGCTCGAATTTCATTTCTTCAGAGCTATAACCTACCTCGTCAAAGGAGCCAATTTGAGGAATAAGGTTGTTGGCAAGCTGATACTGGAAAGGAGCGCTGTCTCCTACATCCTCACCTGCAGCAACGCAGCTAATCTCGCGATTAAGCTCGTCGAGGCCGGGCTTGCCAGCACCTGATGCTGCCTGATAGGTTGAAGCAATAATACGGGTAATGCCTGCAATTTGATGCAGAGGCCACAGCGCCACCAAACCAATAATTGTGGCGCAGTTGGGGTTGGAGATAATGCCTTTGTGCCAGGCTACATCGCTAGCGTTAATTTCTGGGATAACCAAAGGTACGTTGTCATCCAAGCGAAATGCGTGGCTGTTGTCCACGCAAACCGCGCCCTGTTCAACAGCGCAGGGCAACAGCTTTTCTGCGATTGCATCGTCTGCCGCACCGAGAACGATATCGATGCCAGCAAAAGCCTCAGGCTTTGCCTCAAGCACTTCTACCTTCTCGCCTGCGAAATCCATCGTGCTTCCGGCTGAGCGTGCACTGGCTAAGGGTACGAGGCGATCTACTGGAAAGTTGCGCTCTTCTAAGCACTGCATCATCTGCTGGCCAACAACTCCAGTTGCTCCAAGAATACCAACTACCTTGCCCATGGCTTACTCCTTATTAGCTTCTTGTGAAACACTCACCATTTCATCGCGCACCATCTTGTCGTAGATGACGCGAATCGCCTGCTCGAAGTCTTCTTCAGCGACACCTAAGATAATGGTGATTTCCTGAGAGCTCTGCGAAATCATACGAATGTTAATCTTAGCTTCACCTAAGGCGCTAAAAATACGCCCTGCAGTGCCCGAGCGGTGTCCCATATTGCGGCTAACCACCGATATGAGGGCAAGACCTTCCGAAACCTCTATCTCATCTGCCTTAATTTCTTCTTTAATATCGGCAACAAGTGAGTAAATGCCACTTCCAATCTCATCGCTTCTGCACACCACGCAGAACGAATCGATACCTGTGGGTACGTGTTCGATGTTTATGCCGTACCTATCGAAGATGGCAAGGGTTCTGGCAACAATGCCGCGCTCGGCTGAAAGCTTGTTTTTGGAAATGTATATCGATACATAGCCCTTCATGCCGGTAACACCGGTTATGAGGTGTTCATCTGTTGCATCATGGGCTGTTTCACGAATGGTGGTACCAACTGCTTCGGGGTCGTTGGTATTTTTAATTTGAATAGGAATGGATGCCTCTCGCACAGGAAAGATAGCATCCTCATGCAAAACGCTTGCCCCCATGTAACTGAGCTCACGCATCTCATCGAAGGTAATGCGCTTAATTGAGCGTGGGTTCTCAACGATGGATGGATCGGCAGCTAAAAAGCCACTTACATCGGTCCAGTTTTCATAGAGGTCGGCATCCACTGCTTGAGCCAGGATGGCGCCTGTGATATCTCCCCCACCGCGTTCCATAAGGCAAATGCGCCCGTCTACTGTGGCGCCATAAAATCCCGGAAACACAAAGGTTTTCTTTTGAGCAATCAAGTTTTGTACGCGCTCGCAGGTAATCTCCATGTTTAATGTGCCGTCGTGGTGAAACACCACCACATCGGCTGCATCAACAAAGGGGCGTCCTAAATACTCAGCCATGAGCTGTGCGGTAAACCATTCACCGCGAGAAATAAGATACTCTGCAGATACGCTATCGAGCTCCTCTCTTAGCTTGTCGAATTCTTCATGCACGGGAAAGCTCAAGTTGAGCTCCTCCGCAATCTCAACAAAGCGTCCCTCGATAGTTGCAAGAAGCTGGGATGAGTCCACGTGATATTTACGGTGCGCATCAACCAGATACAGAAGGTCGGTAATTTTGTCGCTTTGTTTATTGGGCTTGCCAACAGCGCTTACCACAACATAGCGACGTGCTGGGTCTGCCTCAACAATGGCTTTAACTTTGCGAAAGTGCTCTGCATCCGACACGCTTGAGCCTCCGAACTTCGTAATCTTAAGCATAGTAGGTCTTAGTCCTCCTCGGGAAGTGCTGCCATGAAGGCCGTTGGATCTACTTCACGTGCGCTATCAAGCAACATATGTGCCTGGGTAGCAGTAATACCATTAATGAGATAGTAATCAGAGGCAACCTCAGTAGCGCCTTCGGGTTTAATACCAGCACAACGAATAACATAGTCGCCACTCAGCATATCTGCATCGTATGTGAGCTCACGTGAGAAATCGTAGGAAGGACGACGCCCCTGTTCGCAGTCGATAAGGTCTTGCACAATGGCGTTTCCTGTAGGAAGTGAGCCAGCACCTTGTCCAAAGAATTTAAGCTCACCAATGGTGGTTCCATAAGCAGTTACTAAGTTGAAGTTGTCGGGCACATTTGCCTCAAGCGAACGAATGCCCACTGCTACTGGCTCAACAGCAACAGCATAGCGGCCATCCTTTTGAATACCACGCCCGAGAAGCTTGACGCTACGTCCGCGACCGCGGAAAAATTCCATGTCGGCTTTGGTGATGCTGCGAATGCCCGAAACAGGGAAATCGGAGGTACAAGCTACGCCAAAGGCAATGCCTGCAGAAATAATGGTCTTGTTCTTAACGTCAATGC
>CAYWNN010000028.1:0-6874 GCA_964459685.1 uncultured Coriobacteriaceae bacterium | reverse complement strand
GCCTATTTAAATGATGCGGATCCCCACGGCGTATTTGCGCAGCAATTGTTAGGTTTTGGACGCCAAGGAGATGTGTTTTTAGGCATTTCAACGTCCGGAAACAGCAAAAACATCATGAACGCGACGGTAGTCGCGAGGGCGCTGGGGATCAAAATAATAGGTCTGACTGGAGCAAAAGGAGGAGAGCTTTCAGAGGTAGCGGATATTGCGGTGAAAGCACCGGAGGTTGAAACATACATGATTCAGGAATTGCACTTACCAATTTACCATTGCTGGTGCTTGATGTTGGAAGACAAGTTTTTTCAGATGAGAGACGAATGATTATGAAATCAGAGATATAGAGGGCATAGCAACCATATTTTGGAGAAATGGAATGAAGATACTGGTAATTTCTTGGAGAATGCCCTGGGATACGGCTGGTACTGGGGGACAGAAGACCCACAATTATTATCTAAAAAAACTTGCAGAACAGTATAAAGAGGAGCTATTATTACTTTCCTTTATTGAGGATTATAACCTAGGGAAATGTGATTTAGATCAATATGGAATCTCACATAGATTGGTTGTAATTAAGAAAGATTTTTTAAATATGGGTATCAGATATATCCATAATATTAGTTCTAATTTTAATATCAATAATAAATATGGAGGGATCGTTCCTGAATGGTATTTGCATAGGGGTATATCAGAGGCTCGAAAAATAAAAAAAGATGGATTCCTTCCAGATATAATAATCTTGGAGTGGACACAGATGCTATTTCTAGAAAGGCATTTGAGAAAGATCTTTCCTGAAGCGAAAATTGTTGCTTCGGAACACGATGTGAGTTATTTGAGCTACAGTAGAAAAAAAGAAAAAGCATCGTCATCGATAGGAAAACGTATCGCAACGATTAAATTTAATAATCTTTTCAAATCTGAATTAAAAACACTTCAAAATGTTGATTTGGTTTTCACTCATAACGTAAAAGACCGCGATTTACTGATAAACGACGGCATTTCGCCTGAAAAAGTGGACTGGATCGTTCCATACTACATGGAGACTGATGAAAAATTTCAATATAAACCTGATCATAGGGATATTATTTTTTATGGCGCCATGGGAAGAGAGGAGAACTATTCGAGTGCAATTTGGTTTATAGAGAATGTGATGGACAAATTGGAGAATGAGTCCATAAGATTTATAGTTATGGGGGGGAATCCCGCGGAAGAATTAAGAAAGTATGAAAGTGAAAGAGTTATAATTACGGGATTTGTGGATGATATCTATTCCTATTTTAGAAATGCATTGTGTTTAGTGGCACCGCTTCTTTTAGGCGGAGGAATTAAAATAAAAGTGTTGGAGGGGCTCGCATATGGCGTTCCTGTTTTGACTAATCACATAGGAATTGAGGGCATCCCTGGTGTGAATCGCAAAAATTATATACACTGCGAGACTGCAGATGACTATGTTATTGCAATCAATGATATGTTAAGCGGTATAATTCCGGTAGGACGACTCTGTAAAGAAGAGATTTGTCTTATCAGAGAGAATTTTGATAAGGAAAAGTCTTTTTGCAATTATAACCAGAGATTAATTGAGTTAACAGGGAAACAAGAGATATGAATTTGGTGAAAGGCCTGTACAAAAAGCATATATATTGCCTGACTTTAGTAGCTATTTTAGTAGGAGCTGTACTTGGAATAGTGCTAAATTACAGACTTAGCATTATGTGCGTGTTATTCTTGGTATTGTATATTGGCGATAACCTCTTAGCGCGTGCGCATGTTGATGTAGATAGGATATATATATTCTTTTTCATGGTGCTATTTTCTTTTAGCGGAATAGATTTGGCTATAACGCAATCCGATACGGAATTAGTAAGGTATGTAAAGGATTATTGTAATCTGGCGATGCTGGATTTTATTATTTTCTTGTTTTTTTTGCGTATATTAAGGGAGAAAATTAATCATAAGAAAAAAGACTATATATTTATATTGCTGATATTGTTTTTTGCTTTCAATGTACTAAGTTTGATTCAATCTTCTAACATGTCAGCGACCGCGTGGACATGTATCAGATGCTTAAAGTTGTTAGTGATATTTATTTATTTTAAGTATTGCTTTGATTTCAGCAAACACAAAACATCATTATACATGGGGTGTTTTGTTGGAATCATTATTCAGTTTCTGATTTCCATAGCACAATATATCAAGAAAGACGTGCTAGGTTTGTCTTTTTTGGGAGAAGTCGAAACACTGCAACAACGGGGAGTGGACGGGACGAATACCATTAGACCCTCGGGAACATTCGAACATCCGTCAAATCTTGCTTTTTTTGCGTTCATTGTTTTCGTCTTCTTTCTGTTTGACAAAAGCATTGAAAAAAGATTGAGAATTATAACAATAGGAGCTTCCCTGGGAATCATCTACATGGCAGGCGCAAGAACCATAATGGTATTGACTGCCTTGGCGGCATTATTCTGGTTTAAGAAAATTGGCATTTCGCTCAAGAATAATCGTCTAACTGTTATCTTGGGAATAGTTGCTGTTGCATGTTTATTGTTTTTTACATCTGCATTTGAAAGCATAGTAAATGTTTTTACCAGATCAGATTGGCTCAAACAAGTTGCTAACCGGACGACACAGTGGTCTATGCTTATGGATTATATCGTTAAGAAACCTATTCTAGGCTATGGCGCAAACACATATACTGATATCACAGCGCCTTTAATAAGTGCGACTATGGATGTCGATACGAAGTTTTATTTGTCAAATCCCTGCCACAATGTTTATCTTCAGCTATGGTTCGACCTTGGTATTGGCGGAGTTGTTGTGTATATCTTGATATTGATAGGCGGAATTAAGAGATATATAAAATCCAAATGCAAACTATTATCCCAGTACGGTGCGCTATTTAATAGCTGTTTTGTGTTCATTTGTGCATTAGCGGTTTACAATTTTGTTGGATGGACCGGTTTAAGGGATGAGACCAATTTCATATTATTTATGATGTTGGGTCTGTTATCTACAGAACGGGTACCTTTTGCAGAGAGGTGATTTTTATAAATATGAAAAAGATCGGGATTGGAGGAGTATTCTATGGTTTACACAATATTGGTGACGAAGCTATTCTATATTCTATAATTAAAGGATTTAGAGATTATGGAGAGCTTTCTGTTCAAACAAATGGCTCGGAATGGATAGATGATATCTTTCCGCAAGTAAATCGTCGTCCAATCTTAGCAAGGTATACTAAGCCTAAATTTGGGTTATACGTAGAACCAAGAAAAAAGATCTTACAAAACATATCCAAACTGCATTCGGAGAGACGCTATTATAAAGAAAAAGATGTCTACATTTGCGGTGGAGCAACAATTTTGTCAGACTGCCCCTGGCACTCCTTGAGGACAGCACAATTGGCTAATAGTGTTGGTGTTCCTGTGTATTTTTTTGGAGTAGGTATGGCTAACGTGACAGATTCGGATACTTTGACATATATACGGGGAGTGCTAAACGAGAAAAACGTTAAAAAGGTGTTTGTAAGGGATGAGTATGTAGAAGAAAGATTGCTTAAAATTGGAGTTGATAAAAACAAGGTTTTTGTATCTTATGATCCCGCAATTATGATTGAAGGGAAGCCGGTTGATTTACATAGGTATCTTTCTGATATCGAGATTGAACGTTACGATGATCAAAGAAAAAACATTGTTTTGACGCTGTCCGGTGAGGCTGATGTGACCCATAGGACTCCTATCGAAAAGATTGTAGCTTCAGTCTTAGAGCTCCAGACTTCAGCCGATGTAAATGTGTTTCTGATCCCAACCGGGTGCGGCAAACATTGCAAAGATACAGAAATGCTTCGTTTAATTAGTTCCAGATTGATCAAAGAGCGGACTGTACTCATTGAGAAAGAGTTTTGGCCGGAAGATCTGGTGTGGTTCCTGAAAAAAATAGATTTGATTATTTCCAGTAGACTTCATATGAATATCCTTGGAGTATGCGCAGGAACACCTTCTATCGGGCTGGTGAGGAATGAGAAGAATGTCGACTTTGCCAATTTGGTGGGTATGCCTTTTTTTTCGTTGGAGACGTTAGAATGCGAGCAACTTGTTGAATCGGCTGTTTCTATTTTGGAAAATGATATCGACATAAGGAGAAGGATAGATGGCAAGCTAAAGCATATGAGGAAAGTTCATGCCAATTCCATTGAGATGTTAGCGAAAGAACTTTGATTCGATTAAGATTGGTGGAGGCTACATAAATTTGGGTAAAGAAAGAGAACTTGTAAAAAATACAGCCATTATTTCTTTTGGCAAAATATGTACACAGCTAATAAGTTTTTTCTTGCTTCCATTATACACAGCGCTACTTTCCACTGAAGAGTATGGAACAGTTGATCTTGTGATAACGTATAGCTCATTTCTGCTCCCTTTTATTACATTAGCACTAGAGCAGGCCCTGTTCAGATTCTTGATCGATGAAAGAAATAATAAAGATAAAGCGTGTGGTTATATAAGCACAACATTTTTTTTGGCAGGAATTCTTTTAATAATCGCTCTTGTGATTATTTTTTTTCTTTATCTGGTTTCAAGGAACAGCATTTTTTTGTATTTTGCGTTGGTATTGGTAGGAAGTTGCATTTCTACAATTTCGCTTCAAGTGTGCAGGGGACTTGGTGATAACATTGGTTACTCATTTTGCAGCATGCTAGTGGTCTTAGGGCAGATTGCATTTAATGTTGTCTTTGTTTATGCGTTCCGTTGGGGTGCCCCAGGGATGATGTTGGCGACTTTTTTGGGCAATTCCATCGTAGTTGTTGTTCCGCTTTTTAGATGCAATTTATTATCATACCTCAAATTTAGCTTCTGCAATCGAAAAACTCTTAGAGAGCTCTTGTCTTATTCTTTGCCGTTAATTCCAAACCAGCTTTCATGGTGGGCGCTAAATGCATCCGATAAAATTATCGTTCAATTTTTTATTGGAGTGTCTGCGAATGGTTTGATCGCAGTTGCAAATAAATTTTCATCAGTATATATTCAGTTTTCAAATATTTTTAATATATCATGGACGGAGTCGGCAACGTTGCATTTTAAGGATAAAGATGCAGCGGATTTTTATGCGAATACAATTAACACAGTATATCGGTTGTTTTTATGCGCTTGTTGCGGAATCATAGTGTGTATGCCATTTGTTTTTCCAATCTTGGTTAATGAGCAGTACAATGAAGCATTTGGATTGATCCCTATTTTTATGCTTGCGTCCTTATTTAATGTTATTGTCAGCTTGTATGGGGTCATATACGTAGCTCAGAAAAAATCAATTGAAATAGCGAAAACAGCAGTGTATGCTGCGATATTGAATGCGGCAACGCACTTGATCTTAATCAGGTTTATTGGCATCTATGCTGCCGCAATTTCCACAGCGATCGGATATGGAGGTATGGCTATATACAGATATTTTCATTCGCGAAAGTATATGGTTATTAAATTCAGTAAAGTTACGATTTTTTTTACTGTTGTTATGTTGCTAATTTCTTTTGGAACGTACTACAGTGGAGTAAGTTTTCTTCAAACAATCGCCTTTTTTGTTGTTCTTGTATTCAGTATTCTACTAAACAAACAAATAATAATATCTGCATTTAGACTGATTAAGAATTTAAAAAAGAATAGCTGAAAGTGAGCCTGTTTTATGAAAACAGTTATTATGGCCGGAGGGCGCGGAACCAGGATCTCTGAGCTTTACCCTGATATACCTAAACCTTTAATCCCAATAGACGGCGTTCCCGTGTTAGAGCGTGAAATTTGTTCTCTTCGCGATCAAGGTTTTAACGAGTTTATTATCACTGTATCCCATATGGGCGATAAAATAATGGGTTATTTTGGGAATGGTGAACGTTTAGGCGTATCTATACAATACTATAACGAAGAAAGACCTCTTGGTAATGCCGGGGCACTGTTCAAATTGAGAGAGCAACTTACAGAAGACTTTCTGCTTATTAACGCAGACGTTCTTTTTGACGTGGATTTTAATCGCATGCTCGCATTTCATCGTTCTCACGGTGGATTGGTTACGCTTTTCACGCACCCAAATAGTCATCCGTATGATAGCGGCCTGCTGATTGTGGATAAAAACTTGTCGGTACAGAGGTGGATTTCCAAGGAGGACGATCGCCCCATATACTATAAGAATCGGGTTAATGCCGGGCTGCACATTATTTCTCCGGAAGTGTTTGACATATTAGATATAGATGTTGAGAAAATCGGAGCAGACGATAAAATTACTGGACGATCTATCAAGGTAGATTTAGATCGTCAGGTTTTAAAACCGTTAGTCAGCACGGGGAAGGTGTTCTGTTACGAGAGTTCCGAATATGTAAAAGATATGGGAACGCCAGAACGATTACGTTGTGCAATGTCTGACTATATGGCGGGCAGGGTAACCGCAAAGAACTTTAAAAACAAGCAGAGGGCAATTTTCCTTGACAGAGACGGAACTATCAATAAGTATGTGGGTTTTTTGCGGAACCTAACTGATTTTGAACTTATCGATGGGGTGGCTGAAGCGATCAAAAAGATTAATTCGTCCGGATACCTCTGTATCGTGGTTACCAACCAGCCTGTTATTGCTCGGGGAGAAGTTTCGCTGTCAGAGCTAGATGAAATACACAATAAGATGGAAACTTTGCTGGGTTATGAGGGGTGCTATATTGATGGGCTCTATTATTGCCCGCATCATCCTCATAAAGGATATGAAGGTGAAATCCCTGAATTAAAAATAGACTGCGAATGTCGAAAACCTAAGCCGGGAATGTTGTTTAAAGCTGCCAAGGATTTTAATATTGACCTACATAACAGTTGGATGGTTGGTGATGAGGAACGAGATATAGAGGCAGGCA
>CAYWNN010000027.1:0-7150 GCA_964459685.1 uncultured Coriobacteriaceae bacterium | reverse complement strand
AGGCGTGTCAGCACACACACCTGAAATGAGCGCAAGCGGTAGGCTACCTCTGTTTCATACATGTTGTCAAAACGCCACGGCTTCGGGCGTATCCATACTTCACGTATTACCCACACAAAGATCTTGTAACTATATTATTAAGGCTTGTTTTTACATGTAGAACTACGTGTAAAGATGAGGTTAGACCCATTTAGTTCGCGCATGGTTGGTTATGTTACGAAAGGGGTTTACATGCTTGACAGAAGAAGGTTCGTTACTGCAACACTCTCGGGAGCAGCTGCGCTCACCCTTGCAGGATGCAGCGATACATCCTCCGGTGGGTCTGATGACAGTGGGAGTACTTCCTACAGCATCGGCATTTGCCAGCTCGTTCAGCACGACGCGCTCGACTCGGCAACTGAAGGCTTCCAAACAAAGTTTACTGAGCTTATTGAAGCAGATGGTGGCAGCGTAGACTACGACCTACAGAATGCTTCGGGCGACTCTTCTACCTGCGCTTCTATTATTAACAGCTTCGTGTCTTCTGGCGTAGACCTCATTATGGCCAACGCCACCGCAGCGCTGCAAGCTGCGCAGGCTGGCACCTCCGAGATTCCCGTACTTGGTACCTCTATTACCGACTATGCCACTGCGCTGGGAATGGATGAGTGGGACGGAACCTCGGGCACCAATATCTCGGGTACCAGCGACTTGGCTCCACTCGAGCAGCAGGCAGAAATGGTGCAGGAGCTCTTCCCCGATGCAGAGACAGTGGGCCTTCTGTACTGCAGTGCTGAGCCAAATTCTGCCTATCAAATTGAGGTTATTACCCCATTGCTCGAAGAGCTTGGCTACACCTGCACTGAATTCACCTTTGCCGACTCAAACGATGTAGCATCCGTTGCAACTGCTGCTGCTGAAGCTTCGGATGTTATCTACATCCCTACCGACAACACGGCAGCTTCCTGCGCCGAAACCATTGGCGACGTAGTAGTGCCAGCGGGCGTGCCTGTTGTTGCAGGAGAAGAAGGCATATGCTCGGGCTGCGGAGTTGCAACCCTTTCCATCAATTACTACGAGCTGGGTGAGGTTACCGCAGAGATGGCTTACGAGGTACTCGTAGAGGGCGCAGATATCTCCTCCATGGAGGTGCGTAGCGCAGAAACGGTAACCAAGAAGTACAACGCTGATATTTGCGATGAGCTCGGAATTACGCCTCCTTCCGATTACGAGGTAATCGAGTAACGAGACGAGCACGGCTTTGTTAACTGCATGCGGCACAAGCGCGCATCGGTGCTTGTGCCGCATATGCAATCGGGTATTACGAACGGCAAGTACAAGCGCGCAAGCGGGAGCGCAGCAAGGACGAACGTAAAAGAACGACGCACGCAAGAGCGAGAAACACAAGGGAGCTGGCATGGCCTTCTTCTCAACACTATCATCGGCATTACCTGGGGCTATTGCCCAGGGTCTTATCTGGGGCATCATGGCCATTGGTGTATATATCACCTATAGGGTTCTCGATGTAGCCGACCTCACGGTAGATGGCACCATGTGCACAGGAGGTGCCGTATGTATTGTGCTCATGACCCAAGAGGGCACCAGCCTTTGGGTTGCACTTGCAGCAGCATTTGTTGCGGGGCTTATTGCTGGAGGCGTTACGGGAATATTGCACACCTCCTTTGGCATTCCCGCCATTCTCGCAGGCATTCTTACGCAGCTTTCCCTGTATTCAATTAATTTGAGGATTATGGGCAGCAGGGCTAATTTAGCTATTAACCCCGATAACTACGATTTGCTCGTTTCGCTGCGCAACGTTAAAGCCGCAAGTTTGGAAAATCCCATCGTTGCCACCCTCGTTATTACCGTTTTGCTCATAGTAGTTCTGTACTGGTTTTTTGGTACCGAGCTGGGATGTGCCATACGAGCAACTGGTGCGAACCTCAACATGAGTCGTGCACAAGGCATCAATGTAGATCGCAACAAAGTTATTGGACTTATGCTTTCCAACGGCATTGTTTCTTTGACAAGCGCTCTTTACGCCCAGTACCAGGGATTTGCCGATGTGAATATGGGACGCGGCGCCATAGTTATAGGACTTGCCGCCGTTATTATTGGCGATGTAATTTTCTCCCGTATCTTTACGAATTTTGCGCTCAAGCTGCTTTCGGTATCTCTGGGTGCGGTTATTTATTACATCGTTATTCAAATTGTGCTTACACTCGGTCTTAACTCCAACGATCTTAAGCTGTTCTCGGCAATTGTCGTAGCTCTCTTTTTGGCTCTTCCCTATTGGAAGACGAAGTATTTCCACAGCAAATCAAAGCCACTTCCTGAAGCGCAGGAAGAAGGTGAGAGCCATGCTTAAGCTTACCGGTGTCTCCAAGACATTTAATGTAGGGACCCCCAACGAAAAGCGTGCAGTGAGCAATCTCAATCTCACCTTGAACGAGGGAGACTTTGTCACCATTATCGGTGGTAATGGTGCAGGTAAATCGACCCTTTTAAACCTTATTGCGGGCGTGTTTACCCCAGACGAAGGTACTATTGAGCTCGATGGTCAAAACATCACGAACTTACCCGAGCACAAACGCGCCAAGTATTTGGGCAGGGTGTTCCAAGACCCCATGATGGGAACTGCTGCCACCATGGAAATTGAAGAGAACCTCGCACTTGCTGCGCGCCGTGGTAAAGCGCGGGGCTTGCGTCGTGGCATCAATGCCCAAGAGCGTAAGCAATACCAAGAACAGTTAGCAAGCCTGGATTTGGGGCTTGAAAATCGCATGACCAGCAAGGTTGGGTTGCTCTCGGGTGGACAGCGCCAAGCCATTACCTTGCTTATGGCAACGCTTAATAAGCCCGAGCTGCTTTTGCTCGATGAGCACACCGCTGCGCTCGACCCCAAAACCGCACATAAAGTGCTGAGTCTTACCAGTGAGATTGTGCAGCGCGACAAGCTCACCACGCTCATGGTTACACACAACATGCGAAACGCTATTGAGTATGGCAACCGGCTCATTATGATGGATGCCGGCGTTATCGTTGCCGATTTCACTGCCCAAGAAAAGCAAAACTTGACGGTTAGCGACTTGCTGGAGCGCTTTAACATCGAAAGTGACCGCATGGTGTTGTCTGACTAGGCGTGCTCGCCCAACTGGGACTGCTTGCGCGACAGCGGGTTTGTCCTGTGTGCTACCCCTGTGTGGTGTGCCTGCTACTTGCCTGTGACATCACGAAAGTGGAAGCTTTTGGCACCTTCGGCATAGTCCTTTACGATATGACCTGCTCCACGTAACTCATATTTGTAGGTAACCAAGCCATCAAGCCCTACCGGGCCTCGCGCATGAATTTTACTGGTAGAGATGCCGACCTCTGCTCCAAAGCCGTATCTAAAGCCGTCGGCAAAGCGCGTCGAAGCATTTTGATACACCCCGGCAGAATCTACCAGTTGCATGAATGTTGTAGCTGCTTCATCGTCCTCGGTGATGATGGCGTCGGTATGGTGCGAGCCATGTACATTGATGTGCTCAATCGCAGACGAAATATCCTCTACTATGCGCACCGACACAACGAGTGAAAGATATTCAGTATCCCAATCGGTATCTGTTGCCTCTTCACAGGAAACAAGCGCACATACGCCTTCATCGCCTCGTACCTCAACCCCTGCTTGCTTGAGCGCAGCTGCCATAGGCGGCACGATGCTTGCTGCGATGCTTTGATGCACAAGGATGGTTTCTACTGCATTGCAGGCAGCCACGTACTGGGTTTTTGCATCAACAACGAGTGGCACGACTTTTGCTGGGTCGGCTGCCTTGTCGATGTAGATGTGGCAGATACCATCGGCATGGCCAAGCACGGGTATTCTCGTGTTGTCCATGATGTAGCGCACAAATGCATTGGAGCCTCGTGGAATAAGCAAGTCGACCGACTCATCGCAGCTGAGCAGCTCCGATATCTCAGAGCGCGCCTCTACCTGATACATACAAGTAGCGGGAAGTCCCGCCTTACAAGCTGCCTCATGCATTATGTTGAACAAGGTACGGTTCGTATACGTTGTTTCAGAACCACCCTTTAAAATGGCGCAATTGCCACTTTTCACACAGAGCGTTGCGATTTGCACCATGGCATCTGGTCGCGCCTCGAAAATAACGCCAATAACTCCGATGGGGCAGCTTCTTTGTGTGAGCACCAAATTGTTGTCAAGCTCGCGCGCAAGCAACATGCGACCAATAGGGTCGGCAAGCTCGATTAAGGTACTAATACCTGCGCATACATCAGCCAGTTTATGCTCGTCGAAGCGGAGCCTTCCAATGACTGCTGGGGAAATATTTACTTCTTTTGCTGCTTGGAGGTCCTGCGCGTTGGCTGCAAATATCTCTTCTTGATGTTCAAGCAAGGCATCATGCATTGCAGCAAGTGCTTCATTGCGAACATCTTGCGATGTAGCCGCCATATCCGAGCTTGCAAGCTTCATGCTGTGTGCGACTGAACGAATGTCCTCCATGTGAGCCACCAGCCAATCGATATGTGTTGTGCAGCGCTTGCTACAACTTTATACGAGTTTTGCCATGAGCGGCAAGGCTGGACTTTACTAGGCTAGTTTTTTGCTAGCCTTTGCAGCATGTGCAGTATGGGGCTTGCAAACTGTGCGGGTAGGGCTTTTTCTACAGCTCGAAATAAGATGCGCGCTCAATACCATCGAGCTCGCTGACGTTTTGGGCAAGCTCTATGCCATCAGTAAAGTTATCGAGCAACACTCCGTCACGCATAACAGGATGCACGTAAATTTCGATAGGCTCTCCTGGAGCAAACCAGGCAGCAGATAGACGGGCGCGCTGCTTGAGATAATGCTGAACGCTCGAGCTGTAGCTCAAACAGACGAAACCAGCTTCTGTACGCTGGTTTGCCAGCCAAAGTCGATATGCCTGGTTATACATGTCATCCGTGGAGAAGCTATCGAAGGTGCAGCGCATGCTTTTGAAGCCTGCGTTTCTCAGCGCACTGCCCCCCGCAAGCCACACGGGCAAATCAACTAAGGCATTGTTGTGAGAATCCACATGTGAAATCCTAAATCCCAGCTCGCGAAAACGCTCCACCTGAGCTTTGATTTCCTCGCTCACAGCTTCTACCTCTGCTGCGAAGGCATCTGTTGTGTAGTCGTTGATATAGCTCAGAAGTGGGGAGATTCCATAGCTATCACTTTGCATAAAGGCAGGATTGTAAGAAAAGTTTCCCTGCTCATCTACGTATTTTGAAAACTTGCAAATAGCCTTCGAAAGCGGCTTACCCTCGGAAAGATTGATGTGTAGCCCCACGCGATCTGCGAACTTATACTCATGAGCCATCTGTGCGCCTTCTTCAGAAAACTCAGAATTAACGACGATGGTAGCCTGTGTACATAATCCTTGGTTAAAGGCCTCGCGCACCCCCACATTTGCCTCGTGTGTAAGACCCAGATCGTCTGCGTTAATGATGACGCGCATGAGCTTCTCCTCTTCCTGTGTTCTTCTCTCAAGCACAGCGAAGTACAACGCTTATCTCGCCGAGAATGCGTATTTCGCCAAAATTGTTTACATATCTTTATATAACAAAGTAGAGTGCAAAACAGCATCTTTGCTAGAATTTTTAGGGCACAGCAGAAAAAACGAAGGATGCCACTTGTATGGACATTAGAAAAGCCACCGCCCAAGATATAGATGATGTAGCAGCCATTTATAGCTGCATTCACGAACAGGAAGCCCAAGGAACAGTTGTTATCGGTTGGAAGGCTGGCGTATACCCCATAAGGCAGGATGCACAAGAGGCGCTTGAGCGCAGCGATTTATACGTTGCTCAATGCCAAGACATTATTGTGGCGGCAGCCATCATCAATCACATACAACCCCCGGGATACGAACAGGCAGCATGGTCGTGTTCTGCCAGCGACGAAGAGGTACTTGTACTGCACACGCTCGTTGTGCACCCTAGCTACTCAGGGCGGGGTTTTGCTGGAAACTTCATTCGTTTTTATGAAGAGATGGCACGAGCTGCAGGATGTAAGTGCGTGCGTATAGACACCAACGCACGCAATACCCGAGCGCGCGCCATGTATGCGCATCTTGGGTATCGCGAGGTGTCTATTATTCCCACAAGCTTCAACGGTATTGAGGGTGTGCAGCTTGTATGTTTGGAGAAGATGCTGGACGAACAATCAGCTCACTAAACACACAGCCAACAAGCCGCGCAGCTGTCTGGCCACGCGGCTGCCTCATCGCTAAGAAATCTCTGTTGTGTAGAAATCCTCGCCTGGCATGGCGCCGCCTATCGATGATTCATCCTGATCGAAAAGCACCTGCAAGTAGCCTTCGAGCTTCGTTTTCATCTCATCGCCAGTAATGCACACCAAGCTACAGTTGGGAATGGCGTTTGCTGCAACGGTAGCACTCTCGATAATGCCTAGCTCTGCTACGAGCTCCCCAGCTTCTGTGGGGTTGGCGTTGACATAGTCAACAGAAGCTTGGTGCTCAGCCAAAAAGTCTGCAACTGCTTCTGGGTGAGCTTCCAAAAATTCTGTACGCACCACTGTTACTCCGGTAACCATGGCTGAACCATCTTCTGTTTGTAGTGCATCCCACTCGTCGCTCAGGCTTGTTACGCGATGAAGCGCATCGTTTGTGGAAAGTGCAACGGTGGCATACGGCTCGGGCAGCAAGCAAATAGCACTGGAATCCTCACTTAATAGGGCAGCGAGCTCGGTGGATTCACTACGGAACTCAATCGTTACTTGGTCGCTTAGCCCATTTTGAGCAAGAACATAGTTCAGGGCATACTCTGGCGTTGTGCCTTTGCCCGTGGTGTAGATAGTTTTCCCTGCAAGGTCAGCAAGAGAGCTAACCGACTCATCACCAGTAACCACATACAACACACCCAAGGTATTGATGTCGATAACAGTAATTGCCCCTTCGGTGCGGTTGTACACCACCGAAGCCGCGTTTGCAGGTAGCAGGGCAATATCGAAGTCTCCTTGGATGAGACCTGTTGTTATTTCATCAGCTGCCGTGGCAATCGTAAAGTCGTAGGTATAGGAAAGCTCTTCGCTTTCTGCTCGGCTCATCAAATCCACCAGCCCTATTGAGGTGGGACCGGAAAGCGATGCAATGCGAACAGTGGTAGATGTGTCAGAACTTCCAGC
>CAYWNN010000026.1:1247-7239 GCA_964459685.1 uncultured Coriobacteriaceae bacterium | reverse complement strand
TTGAATCTCCATCTATTTCAACAGGGAGTGTTTCCGATGCTTCTCCTTGATCGGTAGAAATAGAGCTGATGGTGGCTGTGTTATTCGTATTGTCAAACTCAAACTTAATTGATGGATTGTTGATAGCTACCACAGCAACTCGACGCAGCGCATGGGCGAAATCTTTCACGTTGAAACTTATTACACATGAATTTGAAGGTGGAAGCAGTTGTTTATAGTCGGGAAAATCGCCTTCTATACTGCGAGATACATAAGTGGTATTGCCATAGACGCATACCACCTGATTGTCGGTTGAACCAACACTAATAACCTGTTCATCAACAGGAAGAGATAAGACATCATGAAAGGCTGTACCAGGAATAATCAACTGGAAGTCTTTAATGGTGTGAGTGGTTTCAACTTCTGTTTCACATACACATAAACGTATTGCATCCGTTGCAACGAGTCGAATGAGCCCTTTTTCAACTGTCATTAAAATGCCGGATAGTAAGGGTCGTGATGCTTCATCTGAAGTGACTTTATATACCTTGTTCACCATGTCTAATAAAACATCAGAGGGAAGATCTATTGAGTTTTTAAGTTGAAGCTCAGGGAACTGAGGAAAGTCGCTCGCAGCAAGGGTGTTGAGGTGATATCGCGACCGTCCGCAAGTGATATCAACCATATGTCCCGCACCAATAAAACTTACTGCCTCGTCGGGGAGATTTTTAACAATATTTGAAATCATCTTTCCAGAAACAACAGTTTCACCAGGCTCCTCAACATTAGCTGTGATTTGATGTTTGATAGAAATGGTTAGGTTTGAGCTATAAAGCTCTAAAGTTCCATGTTCTGCCTTGAGATAAATACCAGAAAGAATAGGCAGTGTTGAGTTAGAAGTAATACCTTTAGAAACGATAGATATTGCACGGGCTAAGGCGGCTTGGCTTACGGTGAACTTCATCTCTTCCCCTCTTCAATATCTTTTATAAATATAAGCAGTAGTATTAGTAGTGTATGTTGATATGTGGATAACTTCTATACAAGCAGGTAAACCAATAAAAATAAGCCTGTAAGATTTCTCCAATTTATCAACGTTTCCAACACCTAAAAACTTAATCCAATGTTATATGCGAGATATAACAGAGTTTTAAACGCCTACTTACAAACATTAGACAGAGTTTTCGTAATACCTCTTTAATCATTTTTAAGAGTGTCTTTCATCTTATTAAGGTGTTCGTTAAACAGGCGGTCTGTTTTGCGCTGTTCGTCTACCCAACCAATACTGTGTTTGACTGTTGCATGGCTTCTTCCACCAAACTTATTTCCAATATCTGCAAGCGTGTTATCTGTTAGTTCTCGTGCGAGCCAAATTGCAACATGTCGTGGTGTCATAAGTTCTTTATTGCGCTTATTACCAATGAGGTCGGTATGAGAGATGTTGTATTCGCTTTCAATAGTACGTTGAATGGCTTCAACCGTAATAGTGCGCTGACCACCTGGCCAACGTCTTGTTGCTTCACTAATTATTTCTTCTCGCTGTATGCGGCGGTGTTGCGTACTTTCAATTCGGGACGCACGCATTAAACATGCTTGAACAAAACTTTCAATAAGACGGATATTACTCCCTGCACGTTCAGCCATAAGCTCTAAGTCTTCTTCAGAGAGTGTTCCTGTGAAATTCCGAATGTTTTCACGTTGGGCATCCTCGCGCATATGCTCATAAAACGACTTAATAAGCGCGACTTTTAATTCATATTCTGGGGCGCCGATAGTACAGGTAAAACCGGAATCAATTCTTGAAGTAATACGTTCATCAAAACCAACTCCACCCAAACCAAGTTCATTTGGAGATCGGTCGGCAGCTAATACAACTTGTTTTCCATGGTTTGATAGGTGGTTAAATACATCAAAAAAGAATTCAATACTCCCGCCTGACGGCTTCAAATATTGAATATCGTCGATAATTAAAACGTCAATACCGTAGTAGTTACGCTCAAACTCAGCGCGCACACTTCTTTCAGTGTCAACCATGGCATTAACGTATTCACTCATAAAATCACGCGAGGTTCGGTATACACATACACGACCTTGGTCATTCTGGTAAATATAGTTTTGGATTGCTTTTAAAAGATGAGTTTTCCCTAAACCACTCCTACCAAAAATAAATAACGGGTTGTATGTCTTATTAATGCCGTCTGCAACTTGTTTAGCTGCGGATAGCGCGATTGAATTTTCATTTCCTACTACAAATCGTTCAAAAGTTAAACGTGAATCATATTCAGTTGGTTTTAGTGCGAGAGGATTTCTCTTCTGGTGAGGAGAAGGTGTTTCTTTTATAACAGGGAGAACTTCAACTTGAGGATGAACATCATGAGTCTGAACTTCATGTTGTATTTTTTTAAACTCTCCGTAAGAGATATTGTTGTCTTGTGTAACTCGAGGAACACTTTGCTGTGAAGATAACTGTATTTCCAAAGACAGTGATGTAAATGCAGCCTGTGAGAGAACAGCTTCAATCTGTTCACAATCGTTCATGAGCGTTCGCTGTACAAAACGCGCAGACGTGGCGATAGTTAAGGTAGTGGAGCTAAGCTCTACCACCTCACAGCTTTTAAGCATTGCAACAAACGACTGAGACGAGTCTTCACTCTCAAAAATATCAATGACGTCTTGCCACAATGCGACAGCGTCTTCTAATAGTTGGTGATCACCCATAACAATTCCGTCCTCTAAAATGTAGATAACTATTATAGAGGACAAAGAAATGTTGAAAACTCACTATTAATTACTACAACTTAAGGTTTGCGATATGAGCCTCACCCTGAGGAGTTAATCTCCTTTTTTGTCCTTGTTTTACCAGAAGACCTTGATGTTCTAAATGCATTAATTCTCTTGACCATGTTGCTTGAGATCCCTCATAAACCTGTGAGAGATCTTTTGGTCCCACCTCTTTATGAGATTTCAAATATATAAAGATTTGATAACTACGTGCACTGAGTTGTATAGAGCTTGTAAGCGGCTCTTGAGATACGTGTTTAAGGTTTTGTTTTTGTTTTGGTATAGGTGATATAGGGATAGATATGTCTTCTTCCGGTCGGGTTGAGATAGTAACAACCGTGCCACCAGACAAATTATCTTGAATAGAAAGAGAACCACCTTTATCAAGCATGTATTGTTGAGCAAGGGGTAAACCACTGCCCACACCACGAATATACTGCTTCATATCCTCAGTTGCAGATGTTGTTCCGTACTCTAAGGCTCTTTGTTTCTCTGAGATACCTGGTCCCTGATCAGAAAAACGCAAGGTATTACCACCATCAAGAATGGATATGGTTGGAGCAATAAAGTAGGCATGGATGTAGTTTTCAACTATTTCTCGAATGATCATAAAAGGGATAGTTCCACCCTGTTCATGTGAAAGCTGGTTAACCGTAGCCGTGATCTCTTCGAGATATTCGCGAACAGCTTGAGGTTGTATAGTCACCACTCGTGGCGTAATAGTTGGATCGTCGTATACCGCAATGCGGGCTGGATAACGAACCTCATGTACGCTTAATGAGTTGGTATCTGGCGATTCAAGGTGATGATTATTCTCACCAAATCCATCTCCAATAAATGTATAAAACCCGTCAGCCACCCTATACCAACCACTCTTATATCAACTACTTACAAACAAACTTTCATCAAGATGTTGAAAACTTTCATTAAAAAATACATCTATGAGAAACTTTCAACAAAGCGTGAAAACTTGTAGAAAACCAGCGCATATCAACGAATAACAAGCGCTTAATAGCATAACATCTTTCATATAAATTCAAATACGTATGAAATATTCAGTGATAATCATTCAATTAAAGTGAAACTAATGACTTATTCACCCAATAAACTCATCAAAGATGCAAAAGATAATTACTCTAATTTGACATCATGACCTGTATGTTTATAGAATTGTTAATCCTGTTCATATGAGACAATAATTACCTTGGAGTTTGTTATGAAGCGCACATACCAGCCAAATAAAAGAAAGCGCGCGAAGTGTCATGGCTTTAGAGCTCGCATGGCTACAAAGGGAGGGCGCCAAGTTCTCGCTCGTCGTCGTGCAAAGGGTCGCAAATGCCTCACTGTTTCATAGGTGTTTTACTGATTACGTACTTCTCACGCTTTTATGGAGACCATCAAATCAGCTCAGGAGTTTCAACGCGTCTATCAAGAAGGTAAACAATCAAAAACCCCTCTCGTACGCATGGTTTTTATAGAAGATGATTCTGCTCAATACGGCAAAATTGCCTTTGTTGCTGCTAAACGTCTTGGAAACGCTGTTTTTCGAAATAGATGTAAGAGACTTTTAAGGGAGTCTGCTCGACAGAGTGGGCTCCCCATTGCTGGTTGGTCTATTATTTTGTTTGCTACAAACAACACCCATGATGCTACACAGCATGAAATTACGTCTTCGCTCGAGAAGCTTCTTGTGAGGTGTGGAATTAAGTAAAGGCTTTTCAGGCGAAGGTTCACATACCTGTTTATAACGGCGCAAAGGTGCTGCGTATGAAATATATACTTACCAAGCTGATTAAAGTTTATCAGCGCTATATTTCGCCAGTACTTCCTGCGTGTTGTATTTATCAGCCCACTTGTTCACAATATGCGCTCGAGGCCATTGAGCGTTATGGAGCTGTTAAAGGAATGTGGTTAGCAATTAAAAGGATTTGTCGTTGTAATCCTTTTCATAAAGGTGGATACGATCCCGTCCCATAAGAGAGGGACACATACGGAGGAGTTATGTGGGAATGGTTTTGTGGTCTGCTTGAGACCGCTCTTGAATTGATTGTTGGAATATGCGGTGACTGGGGACTCGCAATTATTATCTTGACCGTCCTTATTCGTTTGATTCTTCTCCCCTTTTCAATAAAACAAACTGCTTCAACAACACGTTTGTCGCTTATGTCGGGACAACTCCAAGAGCTTCAAAAGCGTTATGAAGATGATCCGCAACGCCTGGCTGAAGAAACACGTAAGTTCTATACCGAAAACAACGTGAACCCAGTAGCGGGATGTTTGCCGGTTATCTTACAGATGCCTATCTTCTTTGCCTTGTTTACCGTGTTAAGAGGCGTTTCCGCAGACGCTCGCTTCTATAACATCTTGCCTACGCTTGCGTCTTCAGCATCGTCTGTTACAAGCGAGGAGGGCTTTGCAGCTGCTTCTGTATATATCGCCATTGTTTTACTGTTTGGCTTCCTTACCTTTATTCCTATGTTGCTCTCACAAACAAATACAAACCCCGAGCAAGCAGCTCAAACGCGCATGATGTCAGGCATTATGGCTTTAGTAATGATATATGCCGGCTGGAGCATTCCCGCTGGTGTTATTTTGTACTACGTCACTTCTTCTGCCTGGGGTGTGATTCAGCAATTAGTAATTACCAAACGCGTAAAAGACAAGGTATATGCTGAAGAAGCAGCTCGAGCGGCTGAAGGTCCTATACAGGTTGATGTTATGAGAAGAGAGCGTAAGAAACGCCCACATAAAAAGTCATAAAACACATAAGATAAGTTCTAATTTAAATATAAAAATTTTTAGTATAGAAGGTCGCGACCATGGATGATAGAGCTGAACATATTGCAGAAATCCAGTCTAGATATGCATCTGGAGAAGATTTCACTAACGAAGATATTGACCTCATCGCAGATATAGCAATCGAGAGCATTCGAGTTATTCTCTCTGCTTTCAACGAAGAGAATTCAGCCATCGATGAGTATGAAGGAGATGATGGCGAGCTTATTCTCGACATCGATGGAGATGATCTTGTTTTACTTATTGGGCGTCATGGCAGAACACTTGACGCCTTCCAAAGCCTTGTCTCTTCAATTGTGAGCCGCAAGCTTGGTTTTAGATATCCCATCGTTATCGATATCAAAGGCTATAAAAGCGCTCGTCGTGAAAAGATTTGTATGCAGGGTTTACAGGCAGCCGAGCGCGCGAAAGAACAACAGCGTCCCATTAGCTTACC
>CAYWNN010000026.1:0-1147 GCA_964459685.1 uncultured Coriobacteriaceae bacterium | reverse complement strand
ACAACTACTCACCCATCTTGAATTACTTCTTGAAGAGAACAAAATACATAACCTAACAAGAATCACAAACGTAGACGAAGCCTTAATACTTCACATAATCGATTCTCTGTTGTTTACCCGCTATATTGGCTCTTCCCAAACCAAACACCTTGATATTGGCTCAGGCGGTGGCTATCCCGGGATTCCTATAGCCTTAGTAAGCCAGTGTCAAACAACCCTTATAGACTCTGTCAAAAAGAAAGTAAACTTTTTAAACAAAACCATCGAAACGCTTGGACTTGAGGCGTGTGTAAATGCTGTTCACACGCAAATTGAAGACTTCAGCCGAAATAACAAAGCATCTTATGATTGTGTAACAGCACGAGCTGTTGCTCCATTAGAAATTATTATCGAGTATGCAGCACCACTGTTGTCTCAGGGTGGCACACTTCTGGTATCTCAAGGCCCTCAACAGTTACAAAACATCACGGATATTCAAAAAGTGTTGGATATATGTGGTATGGATGAGGTTTCACGTGAAACAATCGACTTGCCTCTTGAGCGTGGCAGTCGAACAATCATCGAGTTTGTTCTCAAAGGTGAGCCAAAAATCAAGCTTCCAAGAAAAACAGGGATGGCAAGAAAGCGACCTTTGTATAAACTGAAGGATGTCTAGTGTTTCACGTGAAACATAATGTAATTTGAGATATGCATCAGCATCGTGATTTTCTGTCAGCCAAAGTAATTAAACGCATAACGATAGAGCCAACACTACACAAGGAGTAACTGTGGGGTATCAAGAAAGAAAACGAAGCAAACCCGAACGAGAAACGCAGGTGCTATCAATCATCAACCAAAAAGGCGGAGTAGGTAAATCTACAACAGCAATTAACCTCTCTGCAGCGCTCGGAGATCTTGGATATAAGGTCCTTGTGGTTGATTTTGACCCACAAGGAAACACAACAAGTGGATACGGAATTGAGAAGGATACGCTCAGCTCCTGCATCTATAACGCCCTATTTGAACAAATAGAGATAGAAGCGCTCATACAGGAAACACCTGTCGATAAGGTATATGTGGTACCAGCAACTATTCAGCTCGCTGGTGCAGAGATAGAGCTTGTTAACCAAATCTCTCGTGAAAATCGCCTGAAGGAATTGATAGACAG
>CAYWNN010000025.1:0-7346 GCA_964459685.1 uncultured Coriobacteriaceae bacterium | reverse complement strand
TTATGCTCATTTCGCATGGTCCACTTTCTCAGGCAATGCTAGAGTCTGCCCAGCTTATTTGTGGAGAACAATCCAACGTCAAAACCTTTGGACTTTACTTGGGCGATTCAGTAGATACCTTTGCCGACACTATCAAAGCAGAAATTCGTGAGAGTCTATCTCGTGGCGAGCTCATCGTAATAACAGACATTCAAAGTGGCAGCCCTTTCAATGTAACCTGCCGGGCTATGCTAGAAATGGATTTCATTCACATTTCGGGCATGAACCTTCCTGCGGTCATCCAAGTTCTCTCAGATCGCGATGAATCTGCACAGCAGGCATGCCAGAACTGCTTTGAGTTCTGTGGCAACAGCATCGTGAATGTGAATGAGCTATTGGGTGACGTTTTACAGCAAAATCGTAGCGATGCTGGTAGTTCTGCCGCTGAGTAAGCAGTGCGAAGATAGCAGATATTATCTAAACAAGCGCTTGAGTACCTAAGCGCCTGTTTACTTCTCTTCAAGCTCTGTAAGATTATGAGCGCGTCTTAGGCTTATCCAATTCGTCAAGGAAGCTGTTGAGCATGAGACGAATGTTCTCCAGGCGTTCTATGTCAACAACCGTGTCACTCCACGTGCGTACCGATTGAGCAACGAAGTTGGCAGGACTTTCGCCCCCACGCTGTATGCCACTTGCCAAAAGCATGCTGCGCGGAAAAACAGCAAGCGGGCTGTTGTCTGCTTCCTCGTCTGAAAGCTCAACTAAGCGAAGATTGAGCTTATCCGCATGAGACGCTAACAGGTCGGCGTATTCTTTCATGCCCCGGCGATAAAAAAGACACAGCTGATCGCCAGACCCTAATGAATCGAGTACGATAACCGGTCGTTTTTTTGCGCGTTCATTGAGAGCTTGTGCCACATAGCTATAGCCTGCAGTTGTTGAGGTTGTAGCATCGGCAAACACGCAGGCAAAGTTTTTGGACTTTTTCCTCTGTTCTGCGAGGGAATACTGCAAAACAACAGCAGCGGTATTGTGGTTGTAATTAACAGGACAGGACAGCCCGCTAATAATGAAATAGATGAGCAAGGCCATAAGGATGTTGGCAAGCACACGCACAACAAGGTTAGAGGTAACGATTGATAATTGATTGATGAGAAATATATCAAGGAGGACCGCGACTATTCCGCCGATGGTTTGCACTCCTATATTCACCATCTGCTCTTTTAAGTTAGCTTTTTGGTTTACGGGATACCATTTATAGAATGGGTTGAGCGCAACGCGCTCGGTCTCGTATGCACAAACAAATATCGCTTTGGCGCGGCGAACATTTCCAACAAACAAATGGCGTGAGGGCTTGCGCTCTTTTCCCTCTTTAATAGTCACCTCATATGTTAAAGACAGTAGTTTATTTCCAAAGTAACTAAGAAAGGTATCCTTGCGTCGTTTAGTATCACGCTTGCCCAATCCTGAGCCAACCCGAAGAAGCAATTCTCTCACGCGCATACCTCCACATACGCCCTTGAGCTACATAGTATGCAACTCAAGGGCGTAAACATCTTTTGCCAACACGAAGCCTGTTGCTGTTGTTTGCATCAGCTTCGTTTATGCAAATCTAAAAAGTGCGAAACACCTACACCTCGGCTTCTTAAATAACGCCGATGGCACCAAAGATAAAGCCTGCGACAAACAATACACCAATAATCTTGCCTGTTTTCCAGCCACGGCCCATGAGCCACATGCAGCCCATAGTAAGTCCCAAGGGAAGCGCATTTGGCAGAATGGCATCAAAGAGCTCTGTTTGCAAATCAAAGGTGCTGTATTCAGTAACAATCTGAATATTGAGCGCAAAGGTGATATAGGATGCTATCAAGGCGCCCATAACGGTGCAGCCTACGATTCCAGCGCCGTCGATAATCTTGTTAAACACGCCGGTTTCAAGCATCCCAAGAATTGCTTCATTTCCTTTGTCATAGGCGTACTTGTAGATGAACCACGTTGGTCCGAGCTGATAGATGTGCATTACAACGAGAACCAAAATGGGACCAATGTACGCATTGACCTCGGTAGTAAGGCTAATGGCAATCGAAATAAGAAGCGGCAGTGTAACGGCCTGCTGAAGTGTGTCGCCAATACCGGCAACAGGTCCCATAAGACCAGACTTGATGGCGATAACTGCCTCAGGATCAACATCCTCACCGTCGGCAATCTGAGCTTCCATTGCGTGAGAGAGGCCAACAATGGCGCAGCCAAGCGTTACTTCGGTGTTAAAGAACATCATCTGACGCTCAAGAGCAGCCTTTTCCTCTTCAGGGCGGCCTTCGTACAGTATGTTAGCAAGCGGCAGGAACGCAAACATAATTGCGAGACCCTGCATTACTTCGTAGTTATAAGAAACGTGGTTGAAGATAATCCAACGAACCCAAGCACCAAACAAATCTCGAGTGGTGATCTTCTCGGATGGCTTGTTTGTAATTTCACCCATTGTGCTTACCTCCCTCTACTGGGTAGAAGACTTTTCCAAGGTGGTCTCGAGGCTAAGGTAAATAAATGCTGCAGCTGTGCCAAGAATTGCCGTAGCAATAACGGGCAAGGTGGTGTACGCAGCAATCACGAAGCCAATAAACAGGAATGGACGTGCCTTACCTTTGTAAATTGCAGACAGGTTGACTGCAATACCCGCAGCAGGAAGCAAACCACCAATTGCGCTAAATGCGCTCGTAACCCATGCAGGAAGCGAGTTAATGAGCTGATCGAGGAAACCAGACCCCAGATACATAAGGATGACAACTGGTACGTGCAAAACAAGAATGCGGAAGAACATTGGAAGCAAAAGTGCTGTCCAGAGCAAACTCTTGAAGTTGTATTTTTCGAGAGCGGATTGGGTCATGTGTACAAACATCGTGCACGCGGTCATAAGGATTGGTGACAAAACGTTACCAACAACGCCGAGTGGAACAGCAAGGGCAAGCGCGGTGTTGACATCGTAGTCATACGCCACGGCAAACGCGGTAGCAACAGTTCCTGCAAGAGCAATATCGCCTGGAGTGGCTCCTCCCGCGCCAATAACACCAATATAAATAAGGTTGATATTCGCACCGATGATTGCACCTTTGACAGGATCGCCTAGGATCAGACCCGCGAAGAAACCTCCAACGATGGGTCTTGCCCAACCGGTATAGGAAACAGCCATCTGGTTGGTTCCCATCCAGTATATGAATCCTATCAGGATACACTGAAGCAACGTCATCTTCTGCACCTCCAACTTCTACTGTCTATACTTCCTTACTTACATCAATCTGGGGATCACGCGGGAGCATCTGGTAGAAGATCTCAACACCCTTGTTAAGAATTCTCTTAAAGCATTCAACCTCATCCGGAGTAGCCGCAACGTTTCGAATAAAGGTTGAGCGCCCCGGCCTCATACCCATGCCACCCAAAATAATGGTGTCTATGGGAATTCCGGCATCGATAAGCCCTTCAAGAGGTTCCGGATACTTAACCAAAATCACCACGTTTTCCCCTGGCTTCGCGTCCCCTTGCAAAAACTCAATGGAATCGCTCACGTTTTTTACAATGCACTCAACCCCCCTCGGTGCTGCGGCAAGTAACACACGTGTCATCAGCATGTCGTTTGGCAACTTTTCGTCGACAATTAAGACGACGTTGCCATTCGTTAGCTTGAGCCAGTTCGTGCATACCTGCCCGTGGATAAGCCTGTCATCGATTCGAGTTAAGACAATGTTTTTCATGATTATTTCCTGTACTATGCTTCCGCCACGTCAGTATCCTCAGAGCGCCCTAATGCAGGACCTTGTGCACAAGGGGCTTTTCCGGTAGAACCGCAGACATCCATATAGTGGCGAGCAATCTCTTTGTATCCTTCAGTGAGGTGCTGATAAATACCGTATACGCCGTTGCCACTGATATCCGCATTAATTAATGCATCCGCCGTGCCTCGATACAGGTCGTTTGCAATATTTACTTTACAAATGCCCATCTGGCATGCTTTCGCAATGTTTTCGTCTCCGGTACCAGAGCCGCCATGCAGAACGAGAGGAACGTCTACGCAATCGTGCAATTCTTTGAGCAGATCAAATTGAATTTCAGGAGTGCCGGTGTATACACCATGAGCAGTGCCTACCGCAACAGCCAGAAAGTCGACGCCTGTTTCTTCTACGTAGCGCACAGCCTCTTCGGGGACGGTAAATGCCGTATGACCATCATGCTCGTAGTTATCACCCTTGCCAACGTGTCCCAACTCGCCTTCTACGTTTATTCCAACGTAATGTGCAAGCTCGACTATTTCCTTGAGAGCACGGGCATTTTCTTCATAAGGCAAAGACGACTTGTCGAGCATAATGTCGGTAAGGCCTGCTTTAATGGCCCACATGGCCTGTTCCATATTGGCTCCGTGGTCCAAAATGGATGCTACCGGTACACTCGCCTTGTCTGCGATTTCGCGAATCTCATTGCCAAAATAAACAATGTCGGGATGCGCAAAATAGTTCACTAACAGGATGACAGGTGATTGTTTTTCTTCCGCACACTCAATTGCGGCCCGGATATTATGCTCGTTATTAATACCTAAAGCTGGGATTCCGTAGCCTCCCTCACGTGCTTGCAAGCACATATCCTTCATAGATACAAGCATGTACTAACTCCTTTCCGTGCAGCTCAAAGTACGAAATTGTAAACCATACGACACTGTATTTCTTATGGCTTAACGCCACCATTGATGAAAACACAGCAAGGTATGTTCCAGCATGTTCTTGGCAACATGCTTTGCCTCAGACCGTAACAGCGGTTTGTGAAAATTGTCAATTTCAATTCGAGATAACGTGGTAATTAGTTCGCTTACCGTAATTAATCAACCGCTCACCACTGCCTGTCGTGAGCGCGGCGTAGAATCTACGAAACCGTTTATGTAGAGTATCGACTAAGAGTATCGATCCCGTTGGAACATCTAAATTAAGGGGGCTTTTTATGTCTGAAAAGATGAAGGCAATTGCTGTAACCGCAGTAAATAAGGTTGATGTAATTGAGCTAAACAAGCCTGTTATTGAGGCCCATGAGCTCCTAGTACGCGTCCAAGCCACATCCCTTTGTACCGTGGATCAAAGAAGCTTCCGCGGTGTATTTGGAGAGCGTTTCCCATTTGTTGGAGGACATGAGACATGCGCAACAGTTGTTGAGGCTGGGGCGCACTCACACTTTAATGTAGGCGACCGTGTTGTCTTTAACATGCTGTACTGCGGTCAGTGCACTGCCTGCAAATCTGGCGATAGCACGCAATGCGAAAATACGAAATCGCTTCTGCAGCCCTTCGATATGGAAGAAGGATTCTCCATTGGCGGCGGTCTTGCTCAGTATCTGCGCGTTGCCGATGTAAGCGCTTATAAGGTCCCCGATGGCGTTAAGTCGGAACACGCTGCTCTTACCGAGCCTGTTTCGTGCTGTCTTCACAGCGTTAATAAGGCAAAAATTCGTATGGGCGACACTGTCGTTGTAATAGGCGGCGGCATTATGGGCATGTGCCAGATTATGCTCTCCAAGCTCCGCGGAGCTCGTGTTATTTTGAGTGAGCCCATGGCTGAGCGGCGCGAAAAAGGTTTGCGCTGTGGTGCCGACCTCGTGGTAGACCCCTCCGAAGTTGATCCAGTGGAATTCATCAAGGGCGAAACTGACGGACGTGGCGCTGCGGTAGTTATTAACACCACGCCTATCCCTTCGGTGTGGGAACAAGCAATCGATATGCTTGCCCCCAAAGGTCGGCTTCTTGCCTACAGCTCACAGCACCCAGATACTCCTATCCCTGTGTCTTTTGGTCGTCTGCACAGCAAAGAGTTTGAATACATTGGCACGGTTAACCCTGGAGCCGAGGACTTCGTACAGGCCCTGCGTTTGATGCAGTTTGGCATGCTTAAAATGGATGAATTGATTGAGTGTTACTACGACTTCGAGCAGGGACAGGAAGCCTTTGAAAAAGCAAGTGAACCTAATACCTACCGAGTGGTGATTCGCCAGCAATAAAAGTCATCCTGTTTTGCGTAAAAGTAATTTGCTCTTGCGTTGAAAGGGTCTACGTATGAACGATTTTCAGTTTTATTACCCGGCAAACGTTACTTTTGGCCGCGATGCAGAACTTAAGGTTGGAGAGACTGCTAAAACCTATGGTTCTAAGGTATTGCTCCACTATGATGCCGGTGACTTTCTAGAGGAAAGCGGGCTTTTGGCTCGTGTTCGTGAATCACTCCAACAGGCAGGCTGCACCATTGTTGAATTAGGCGGAGTGCGCCCCAATCCACGAGTGAGCCTCATGCGTCAGGGCGTAGAAATATGCCGCAATGAAGGCATTGACTGCGTTATTGGTGTTGGCGGCGGCTCAACTATGGATAGCTCGAAGGCTATTTGTGTAGGTGCCTACGGCGACAAAGACATTCTTGAATACTGTGGCAAGCCATTCACGGTAGAGGGCAAACTGCCTTTGATTGTTATTCCAACCATGAGTGGTACCGGGAGCGAAATTTCAATTTGCGCCATGATTTGCGATGACGAAAGTACTCCCGAGGTTAAATATTCGATTTTGGACTTTAACCTTATCCCTGATGCCACACTGTATAACCCAGCACTTCAGTTCTCACTCCCAGCTAATCAAACAGCAAGTGGCTGCATGGACATCATCTCCCACACGCTGACCACATGGTTTACTGACACGCCAAATGTATACATTGGCGACCGTCTGGGAGAATCGGTCATAGAAACCGTTATGCACTATGCACCCATTGCGATTGAACATCCCGACGACTACGATGCTCGCTCTCAAATTGCCGTTGCGTCATCTTTGGCTGTCATCCTCATGATTGGATACGACCGCCAGGGTCGAGAAGTGAGCCATACCATCGAAAATGGATTTACCACGATGCATATGATTGCTCACGGCACCGGATTGGCTATCCTCACTCCTGCTCTGATGAAATATACCTACAAGCGTGATCTGCCGCGCTTCGCGTTGTTTGCCACCAGGCTTATGGGAGTTGAAAACGATCCCTTTGATATCGAAGGTACCGCACGCGAAGGTGTTATTCGATTTGAGCAGTTCATTCGCGACAGGCTTAAGCTGCCAACCCGGATGAGCGATATTGGCCTTGCGGAGTCTACCGATGTTGACGTGCTTATAGAGCGCATCAAACAGGGTCAGGGCTTCCCGCTCAATCCTGGCTCGGTATACGAGCTTTCCGAAGAGGATGTTCGCAATATTTACGAGCTTGCACGATAACAATAGGCGAGGCGCTCTTTGTTCCTATAGAGCAAGCTAGCTAGGTAAACGGGTATTGCTTCAGGGCAATACCCGTTTTTGTTGGGTCTAC
>CAYWNN010000024.1:0-7425 GCA_964459685.1 uncultured Coriobacteriaceae bacterium | reverse complement strand
ATGTCAAGCCTGCACCTGTCATAAGCATAATGGCGATCCAAAGTGCAAAGGTGCTATTGTCTCCTGTCTGTGGTGTGCTGTCTGTATCAGCAGTTCCTGTTGTGGAACCAGTGCTTGTTGTTCCTGTTGTGGAAGCAGAGCCTGTCGTTCCTGTGGAGTCAGAGCCTGTTGTTCCTGTGCTGGTGTCATCATCGCCAAAATTGCTCACCGTACCAACGGCATTTTCATCTACCGCTAACATCGCCGTGACTGGCTCACTGCAAAAGTCGGTATATGAATTCCCGTTGGCTTGTTCTGAGAAGATTTTAAGTGTATATGTTCCTTCTGTAACGTTTGCAAGGGAGATGTACAGATTGCCATCTGCTGCGTTGGAGTCACTACAGCCCACCAGCTTGGCATAATATTTTACATTGTCATCACTATCAGTCAGTACGCAGGAAACATACTGGTTTTCCCCTATGGTCGCACCGGAATATGAGAATTCGAGCGTTTCACTTACCTGTTCCGTAACGTCTACCGTCAGTGTCTGCGAGTCATCCTTCATGGTGAATTTTACCGTACTGGAGTTATCAATTTCGTCCATGCTGATCAGACTGTCATTTACTTCCACAGCAGATTTTCCTCTCTCACTAGCGGCAGATGTAAACAAAACAGAACTTAGATCTAAACTAAAAGCGGGACGGGCGAAGATTTCATCGAGGATCACATCACCGGAATCCGTAGTACTGCCGTCATGGTGACCCATCTGCGCTGCGCTCTCATTGTACAAGGTAGGGGAGCGCAGCCAGTAATAATAAGAACTTCCGTAGGAAAGCACTTCCTCCCCTTCTCCACTATCGTCTATCTTAGTCCATTCCTCTTCTGATAATGCCCACAGCTTTTGGTCTTCTATCCCCTGTCCGGCTATTCCGTCTTTATAGTCCTCATAGTCCTTTGAAAAACTCCAGCCGTTACTCTCACTTGTCTCTCCCTTTGCCAAATCCCTTGCGGTAATGACATTCTGCTCTTTTGCAGGGAAATTGTAACTGCTTGGAATATTCTCCATGTACTGTTGCAGGTCGCTTTTTGCGTATTCGTTTCGCGTGCTGCTGTAGCTGGTATTACTATCGCTACGGAAGGCGGTTGTTCCAAAATTGGTATTCGCTGAAAGCAGGGTAATGTGGTTTGCTTGCGGATACACTCCGCTTGTTTCATTACCAATCACCCACCATTCATAGCCTGCAAAGGCTACCTTGCTACTGTTGACCGTCAGGCTTGCAGTTCCGCTTTCCATTTCCGCTGCGTATACGGGCAAGCTAGTGAGGCTCAATGCCATGACTAGCGAAAGCGCAAGGGCTGACACTCTCTTTATTTTTTTCTTCTTCATGTAATGATATCTCCTCTCTTGAACAGCTCAAAAGCTCTGAATAAACGATATCTTTCTAAAGATTAGTATAGCCCCCCCCTATTATTTAGTCAATAAAACAGATAAAAAAAGCACTTTGGGACGAAGTCCCTTTGTAAGTACTTAATACTTATTTGTATATATTCTTTGTAGGGGATAGTCAATCTGTTGCAATTACTGGGCTACAGCAATAATAAAAGGACATTTTAAGGAATAAAAAGGACATTTTAAGGAATAAAAGGACATTTTAAGGAGATTAAAAAGGACATTTTAAGGAATAAAAGGACATTTTATCATTGACGACCTTGTTATTATGTGATATTTTTAATAAAAGGACATTTTAAGGAATAAAGGAGTAGTTTTGGGATTGTTGAAATTTCAACGTTTTTAATAAAAAGGACATTTTAGGGAATAAAGGAAATCTTATGAATGAAATAGCTAATCAACACAACGATTTGATAAATCTACCACTTAGAAGATTCAACGCTTCTGAAATCGATATTTTATTAGCTCTTTGTTACAAATGCCAAGACGAAGGAACTAATAAAATTGTTTTCCGTTTTGAACAAATAAAAGAATTAGCTCACTATAGAAACAAAAACAAAGAAAAGTTTATTGAAGATATAAAAAGTACAAACGAAAAACTTTTAGGATTAAATATGACTATTAAAAAAGGTTCTAAAAGCATACAATTCGCTCTATTTCCAACATTTGAAACAGATGAAGAAAACGAGACTTTGACCGTTCAAGTGCATGACCAATTCGCTTATCTACTTAATGATTTAACAGAAAATTATACGTCTCTGGAGCTGCAAGAGAGTGCTTCGTTACGTTCATCATATGCTAAAGGTATATATAAAAAATTACGAAAAGAGCGAGATAGAGGCAAGTGGATTGTTACGCTTAAAGATTTCAGAACGTATCTTGATGTTCCAAAATCATATATGACAAGTGATATTAACAAAAGAGTAATTAAACCGTCTATAGATGAGCTTACCCCTTTTTTTTCTGGACTTAAATGTGAATCATATTATGATAAACAGAAAAAGGGCAGAGGTCGCCCATCCGTAGCCGGATACATATTTTCTTTTAAGCCACAACCGCACGAAAAGGAAGAAAAACAACCGTCAGTAGAGCAAATAGCAGATAAAACAGGGTGGCAAGCTACAGGCAAATACTGCCCTCGATGTTATAAAGAAATATATCAACGGCTACAGGAAAATGAAAACGGGCAGTATTATCAGCTCGGACATCCTGATTTTAAAACTGGCGGCTGCGATTACCTAACCAATGATTTTAGTCATCTGCTGACTAAAAGGCAGGTCGATGAGCTGAATCGGCCAGAGCCGACGGCGAAAGAAAAGGAGAACAAAAAAAAGTTGTCAGGGATGTTTAAAAATCTATTTGGTTAGAAAGGAGAAGTACGATGAAGTTTTTTAACTTCGTGCCATTTTGGCACGGAGTCTTTTTTTAAGGGCAACTATGCCCATTTTTTTTGCCTTTTTTGAGCCAGAAAAATCCCTTTTGAAAAAAGGGCGCACTTACACGCAACCTAAAGGTTGCATGTAACAGTGCGTACTCCGTAGGCAGGGGGGTAAACCCCCTTGACCCCCTCCCAAAATACCAAAATTTGGGTGTGTATGCGGTACACATGACCGCAAAAACGTTGAAAAATGATACACACGCTGTACACATCCACCCCTTTTTTTGCTAACCACCTAAACCGTTGGCACTGCCAACGTAGCACGCTATGTGCTATCAGTTTTTCCTTATGCTCTTGAGAAAACTAAGCGGAGCTTGAATAAAAAAAGGAGCGGTAGTCTCGCTCCTACCTTTTTGACGAAAAAAACGCCTACTTTTTGACAGGCGTTTTCTCCTTTTTGGGAGTGTCACAAGCTAAAAAATCTTCGATTTGAGCGATTTTTTACACTTAAGCAGGGATTGCCCTGCTTTTTTGTGTAAAATCGCTTAGAAGTGAAATTAGGTAGGATTCCTTGCTCCTTTTAGAAATTGCGTGTAAAATACTTATGCTGCGACTCTTTCCAGCAGGAAGGAGGTGAGCCAGTGAATATATTAATCTCATTCGTCGTTGCTGTTAGTGCAGATGTGACCGCCTATATCATCTGCCAGTGGTTGGGCAACAACGATAAGTAGCAGCACAACAACCAAGTCTAAGCCGCTTTAAGGCATAGAAAAACCCAGAGTGTACAGACTCTGGGTTTTTCGTTTGTCCAGTGAACATTAATCTCATGTTTTTTCGCCTACAGTCATTATATCACACTCAATATTCTTGTCAAATGTGCTTATCTATGTTTTCTAAGGAAAACCAGAGAAGATGTCAAGCCTGCACCTGTCATAAGCATAATGGCGATCCAAAGTGCAAAGGTGCTATTGTCTCCTGTCTGTGGTGTGCTGTCTGTATCAGCAGTTCCTGTTGTGGAACCAGTGCTTGTTGTTCCTGTTGTGGAAGCAGAGCCTGTCGTTCCTGTGGAGTCAGAGCCTGTTGTTCCTGTGCTGGTGTCATCATCGCCAAAATTGCTCACCGTACCAACGGCATTTTCATCTACCGCTAACATCGCCGTGACTGGCTCACTGCAAAAGTCGGTATATGAATTCCCGTTGGCTTGTTCTGAGAAGATTTTAAGTGTATATGTTCCTTCTGTAACGTTTGCAAGGGAGATGTACAGATTGCCATCTGCTGCGTTGGAGTCACTACAGCCCACCAGCTTGGCATAATATTTTACATTGTCATCACTATCAGTCAGTACGCAGGAAACATACTGGTTTTCCCCTATGGTCGCACCGGAATATGAGAATTCGAGCGTTTCACTTACCTGTTCCGTAACGTCTACCGTCAGTGTCTGCGAGTCATCCTTCATGGTGAATTTTACCGTACTGGAGTTATCAATTTCGTCCATGCTGATCAGACTGTCATTTACTTCCACAGCAGATTTTCCTCTCTCACTAGCGGCAGATGTAAACAAAACAGAACTTAGATCTAAACTAAAAGCGGGACGGGCGAAGATTTCATCGAGGATCACATCACCGGAATCCGTAGTACTGCCGTCATGGTGACCCATCTGCGCTGCGCTCTCATTGTACAAGGTAGGGGAGCGCAGCCAGTAATAATAAGAACTTCCGTAGGAAAGCACTTCCTCCCCTTCTCCACTATCGTCTATCTTAGTCCATTCCTCTTCTGATAATGCCCACAGCTTTTGGTCTTCTATCCCCTGTCCGGCTATTCCGTCTTTATAGTCCTCATAGTCCTTTGAAAAACTCCAGCCGTTACTCTCACTTGTCTCTCCCTTTGCCAAATCCCTTGCGGTAATGACATTCTGCTCTTTTGCAGGGAAATTGTAACTGCTTGGAATATTCTCCATGTACTGTTGCAGGTCGCTTTTTGCGTATTCGTTTCGCGTGCTGCTGTAGCTGGTATTACTATCGCTACGGAAGGCGGTTGTTCCAAAATTGGTATTCGCTGAAAGCAGGGTAATGTGGTTTGCTTGCGGATACACTCCGCTTGTTTCATTACCAATCACCCACCATTCATAGCCTGCAAAGGCTACCTTGCTACTGTTGACCGTCAGGCTTGCAGTTCCGCTTTCCATTTCCGCTGCGTATACGGGCAAGCTAGTGAGGCTCAATGCCATGACTAGCGAAAGCGCAAGGGCTGACACTCTCTTTATTTTTTTCTTCTTCATGTAATGATATCTCCTCTCTTGAACAGCTCAAAAGCTCTGAATAAACGATATCTTTCTAAAGATTAGTATAGCCCCCCCCTATTATTTAGTCAATAAAACAGATAAAAAAAGCACTTTGGGACGAAGTCCCTTTGTAAGTACTTAATACTTATTTGTATATATTCTTTGTAGGGGATAGTCAATCTGTTGCAATTACTGGGCTACAGCAATAATAAAAGGACATTTTAAGGAATAAAAAGGACATTTTAAGGAATAAAAGGACATTTTAAGGAGATTAAAAAGGACATTTTAAGGAATAAAAGGACATTTTATCATTGACGACCTTGTTATTATGTGATATTTTTAATAAAAGGACATTTTAAGGAATAAAGGAGTAGTTTTGGGATTGTTGAAATTTCAACGTTTTTAATAAAAAGGACATTTTAGGGAATAAAGGAAATCTTATGAATGAAATAGCTAATCAACACAACGATTTGATAAATCTACCACTTAGAAGATTCAACGCTTCTGAAATCGATATTTTATTAGCTCTTTGTTACAAATGCCAAGACGAAGGAACTAATAAAATTGTTTTCCGTTTTGAACAAATAAAAGAATTAGCTCACTATAGAAACAAAAACAAAGAAAAGTTTATTGAAGATATAAAAAGTACAAACGAAAAACTTTTAGGATTAAATATGACTATTAAAAAAGGTTCTAAAAGCATACAATTCGCTCTATTTCCAACATTTGAAACAGATGAAGAAAACGAGACTTTGACCGTTCAAGTGCATGACCAATTCGCTTATCTACTTAATGATTTAACAGAAAATTATACGTCTCTGGAGCTGCAAGAGAGTGCTTCGTTACGTTCATCATATGCTAAAGGTATATATAAAAAATTACGAAAAGAGCGAGATAGAGGCAAGTGGATTGTTACGCTTAAAGATTTCAGAACGTATCTTGATGTTCCAAAATCATATATGACAAGTGATATTAACAAAAGAGTAATTAAACCGTCTATAGATGAGCTTACCCCTTTTTTTTCTGGACTTAAATGTGAATCATATTATGATAAACAGAAAAAGGGCAGAGGTCGCCCATCCGTAGCCGGATACATATTTTCTTTTAAGCCACAACCGCACGAAAAGGAAGAAAAACAACCGTCAGTAGAGCAAATAGCAGATAAAACAGGGTGGCAAGCTACAGGCAAATACTGCCCTCGATGTTATAAAGAAATATATCAACGGCTACAGGAAAATGAAAACGGGCAGTATTATCAGCTCGGACATCCTGATTTTAAAACTGGCGGCTGCGATTACCTAACCAATGATTTTAGTCATCTGCTGACTAAAAGGCAGGTCGATGAGCTGAATCGGCCAGAGCCGACGGCGAAAGAAAAGGAGAACAAAAAAAAGTTGTCAGGGATGTTTAAAAATCTATTTGGTTAGAAAGGAGAAGTACGATGAAGTTTTTTAACTTCGTGCCATTTTGGCACGGAGTCTTTTTTTAAGGGCAACTATGCCCATTTTTTTTGCCTTTTTTGAGCCAGAAAAATCCCTTTTGAAAAAAGGGCGCACTTACACGCAACCTAAAGGTTGCATGTAACAGTGCGTACTCCGTAGGCAGGGGGGTAAACCCCCTTGACCCCCTCCCAAAATACCAAAATTTGGGTGTGTATGCGGTACACATGACCGCAAAAACGTTGAAAAATGATACACACGCTGTACACATCCACCCCTTTTTTTGCTAACCACCTAAACCGTTGGCACTGCCAACGTAGCACGCTATGTGCTATCAGTTTTTCCTTATGCTCTTGAGAAAACTAAGCGGAGCTTGAATAAAAAAAGGAGCGGTAGTCTCGCTCCTACCTTTTTGACGAAAAAAACGCCTACTTTTTGACAGGCGTTTTCTCCTTTTTGGGAGTGTCACAAGCTAAAAAATCTTCGATTTGAGCGATTTTTTACACTTAAGCAGGGATTGCCCTGCTTTTTTGTGTAAAATCGCTTAGAAGTGAAATTAGGTAGGATTCCTTGCTCCTTTTAGAAATTGCGTGTAAAATACTTATGCTGCGACTCTTTCCAGCAGGAAGGAGGTGAGCCAGTGAATATATTAATCTCATTCGTCGTTGCTGTTAGTGCAGATGTGACCGCCTATATCATCTGCCAGTGGTTGGGCAACAACGATAAGTAGCAGCACAACAACCAAGTCTAAGCCGCTTTAAGGCATAGAAAAACCCAGAGTGTACAGACTCTGGGTTTTTCGTTTGTCCAGTGAACATTAATCTCATGTTTTTTCGCCTACAGTCATTATATCACACTCAATATTCTTGTCAAATGTGCTTATCTATGTTTTCTAAGG